>JBJTSG010000258.1:0-5070 GCA_046076505.1 Erythrobacter sp.
AGCCCTGCAGGATCATGTAGTTGAATTCGAGAAACGTCATCGGCTGCTCGCGCTCGAGCCTCAACCTGACCGAATCGAAGGTCAGCATCCGGTTCACCGTAAAGTGCGTGCCGACTTCCTGAAGGAGCTGGATGTAGCCGAGCTGCCCGAGCCAGTCGTGGTTGTTGACCATCACCGCATCGGTCGGGCCGTCGCCGAAGGTAAGGAGCTTGTCGAAAACGGTGAAGATCGAGCGGATGTTCGCCTCGATCACCTCATCGGTGAGCATCTTGCGGCTCTCGTCACGGCCCGTGGGGTCGCCGATCCGGGTCGTGCCGCCGCCCATCACCACCACCGGCTTGTGCCCCGTCTGCTGAAGACGCCGCAGCATCATGATCTGCACGAGACTGCCGATGTGGAGCGAGGGCGCGGTAGCGTCGAACCCGATGTACCCCGGCACGACTTGCTTGGCCGCGAGGGCATCGAGGCCGGCGGCATCGGTCAGCTGGTGGATGTAGCCGCGCTCGTCGAGGAGGCGCAGGAGGGCGGATTCGTAGGTGCTCATGGGCGCCGCCCCTATCAGCGCAGGCGCCCGGCGGGAAGTGGCTTGCCCGGTGAGAGGGGAGGCGGCAGAGAGGCGCGATGCACCCGCTGATGCTCCATGTCGCCTGCGATCTCGGCCCGGTCCGGGCGGTCACCGCCGCAGTCACTGCCACGCCCTATGGCTGCGCGGCCGAGTTCCGGCTCGACGGGGACATCGATCATATCGTCGTGCCCGCGCCCGCGACACCCGGGCGGCAGGGCGACCTGTGGCAGACGACCTGTTTCGAGATCTTCTGGCAGCCGCTCGGCGATACGGCCTACCGGGAGTTCAACCTCTCGCCCTCGGGCCAGTGGGCGGCCTACGACTTCGATTCGTATCGAACCGGGATGCGCGATGCGCCGGTCGCGGAGGTGCGGATCGCCACGCTCCGCGATGAGGACGGCCTGGTGCTCACCGCCACCATCGCGGCCGAGCTTGCCGATCCGGCGCAGGTTGCCCTCAATGCTGTCGTGGAGCACGCTGACGGGAGCAAGCAGTACTGGGCGCTCGCGTTTCCGCCCGGCAAGCCCGAGTTCCACTCCGAGGCCAACCGCGCGCTGATCCTCGAGCGCTAAGCTGCGGCGGTGCGTCCGAATGGTCGGTTGAGCTGGACGATGCGCGCGTTAAGCACGAAGGCGAAGCTCACCCAGACGAAGTAGGGCACGTTGAGCCAACCCGCGAAGGAAATGCCAACGAGGCGCGGGAGCACGACCAGCAGGCTCGTGACCGAGAGCCACAGGAACACGTTTTCGGCCAAGGCCCAGTCGGGGCGGCGCAGCTTGAAGAACAGCGGCGACCAGGCGAAGTGCAGCACGAAATTGGCGGCGAACAGCGCCCACACACCGGCGAGCGCCCCGGGCGTCGCGGCATTTCTCAGGCCGATGTAGAAGCTCCACCCGGCAAGGCCGAGGATCACCGTCCACGCGGGACCGAACAGCCAGTCCGGGGGTTGCCACGGCGGCTTGTTCAATTCGCGATACCACGTGCCGATTTCGGTGAGCGCACCGCCGGCACCGCCGAGGATGACGGCCCATCCGGCAGCGATCGCGATCGAGTTCCAGTCGGCGTCCATCCTCTGTAACCCCCCGGAGCGAGGCAATGTTCCCGAACCGCAAGCCACGGAACCATTGCCTTTGCCGGCCCGCTGATCCAACCCATGCCGCATGAAGAACGGTATCGACCGGCTGCTCGCCGATCCAGAGCTCCTCCGCCAGCTGAAAGGGCGCCGCGTGGCGCTCGTCGCCCACCCGGCGAGCGTCACCGAAACCCTCGTCCACAGCCTCGACGCGCTGATCGCGGCGGGTGTGCAGGTCAGCAGTGCTTTCGGGCCGCAGCATGGCCTCAAGGGCGACAAGCAGGACAACATGGTCGAGACCGCGGACGAGATGGACCCGCGCTACGGCATCCCGATCTTCTCGCTCTACGGCGAGGTGCGCAGGCCCACGGGTCAGATGATGTCGAGCGCCGACGTCTTCCTGTTCGATCTGCAGGACCTCGGCTGCCGCATCTACACCTTCGTCACCACGCTGCTCTATCTTCTTGAGGAGGCGGCCAAGGCGGGCAAGGAGGTGTGGGTGCTCGACCGCCCGAACCCAGTCGGACGCCCGGTCGAGGGCACGCTGCTTGTGCCGGGGCAGGAGAGCTTCGTCGGTGCTGCCCCGATGCCGATGCGCCACGGCCTCACCATGGGGGAGATGGGCCACTGGTTCATCGCGCATTTCGGTCTCGACGTCGCCTACCGGGTGGTGTCGATGGAGGGCTGGCGTCCCGACGAGCCGCAGGGCTTCGGCTGGCCGACGTCACGGCTGTGGATCAACCCTTCGCCCAATGCCGCCAACCTCAACATGGCGCGCTGCTACGCCGGCACCGTGATGCTTGAAGGGACCACGCTGTCCGAGGGGCGGGGCACGACCCGCCCTCTCGAGGTGCTGTTCGCCGCTCCCGATGTCGATGCCGCGAAGGTGTTGGGGGTGATGCGCAGCCTCGCCCCCGATTGGCTGGCAGGTTGCGCGATCCGCGAATGCTGGTTCGAGCCGACCTTCCACAAACACGCAGGAACTTTGTGCAATGCATTGATGATGCACGCGGAAGGCGTTTTCTACGATCACCGCGCCTTCCGCCCTTGGCGCATGCAGGCGCTCGCCTTCAAGGCGATCCGGCAGCTCTATCCCGACTACCCGCTGTGGCGCGACTTCCCTTATGAATACGAGCTCACGCGGCTTGCGATCGACGTGATCAACGGCGGCCCGTCGCTGCGCGAATGGGTTGACGATCCTGCGGCGATGCCTGCGGATCTCGACGCCATGACGTCACCCGACGAGGCCGCATGGGTTGCGGAGGTGCGCGAACACCTGCTTTACTGAGATGACGTCATGACGCCGTAGCGCGGGTGAGGCGATGGATGGCGGAGCAACCGCCACCGGCAAGGAGAGAGGATCGATGGCAACCGCGGCAGCGCGCAAAACGGGCATGGCGCGCGTCAGGGTCACCTTGTGGATCCTGCTCACGGTCTATGTCTTCAACTTCATCGACCGCCAGATCGTCAACATCCTCGCTGAACCGATCGCGCGGGATCTCGAGCTTTCCGACACGCAAATCGGACTGATGACGGGCCTTGCCTTCGCGCTGTTCTACACTGTGCTCGGAATCCCGATCGCGCGGCTTGCCGACCGCCAGACCACGAGCCGCCCGCGCCTCATCGCGACGGCGCTGGCGCTGTGGTCGGGCATGACCGCGCTGTGCGGCCTTGCCCAGAACTTCCCGCAGCTGCTGCTTGCCCGGATCGGCGTCGGGGTGGGGGAGGCCGGGTGCACCCCGCCCGCGCATTCGCTGATCAGCGACATCGTGCCCGCCGAGAAGCGCGCGTCGGCACTGGCGTTTTATTCGCTAGGCATCCCGATCGGCACGCTGCTTGGCATGATCATCGGCGGGACCCTCGCCGACCGGATGGGCTGGCGCGAAGCCTTCGTGATCGTCGGACTGCCCGGCGTCATGCTGGCGCTGATCGTGTGGTTCCTGCTCAAGGACCCGCGCCGCGCCGATGCCGCGGCGGTGCTGCGTGCGCAGGGCCAGCCTGTCGCGATGCCGCTGGGCCAGGCCGTCGGCGACGTCATGCGCTCGCGCGCCTTCTTGCTCTTGCTCCTTGCAGGCTCGTCGGCCTCGTTCCTGGCATACGGCAAGACCACCTGGACGACGATCTTCTTCCAGCGCACCCATGACCTGACGCCGGGTCAGGTGGGTCTGTGGTTCGGCCTCGCGGGCGGGATCGCGGGCATGATCGGTACATGGGCGGGGGGCTACCTTGCCGACCGGTTCGGCGCGACCGCGCGGCGTCACGTGCTGAGTGCGCCGGCAATCGGCATGGCGCTCGCGGTGCCGATCGCCATTGCCGCCTACCAGGCGCCGAGCTGGCAGATCGCCCTTGTCCTGCTGTTCGTGCCGACCATGCTCAACTCGCTCTACTACGGCCCGTGCTACTCTGCCGCGCAGGGCCTCGTGCCGATCAAGGCGAGGGCGATCGCCGCTGCCACGCTGCTGTTCTTCCAGAACCTCATCGGCCTCGGCCTCGGCCCGCTGTTCTTCGGGATCCTGTCCGACTGGCTGCACCCTGCCTACGGTGCCGACTCCGTGCGCTACGTGCTTTACGGCGCGGCGGTACTCGGGCTGGTGCCGGCGTTCTGCTTCTGGCGCTGCAGCCTGCGCCTCGACGCGGAGCTCGACCGAAAGGGCTAGTCCGTCACCTGCGCAGCCGCCCGCCGATCAGGACCGCCGGCACGATCGAGCCGATGAAGGCGAGGTGGTACCACAGCGGGAATGAGGACCAGGTCGGCTCGTGGAGGTGGATCGACCCGCCGAGCAGCAACAGTAGCGCGGCCGCCATGATGATCGCTATCGGCGCCTGGGGAGCGATGAGCGCCACGATGAAGCCCGCACCGAGCAGCCCCGCCGCGCCGATGCACAGCCGCGCGACCATCATCAGGAAGGTGAAGCGATCCGCCTCGAACGCAGCCGCATATGCCGGCCAGGAGGCGATCGCCAGGCGGTTCAATACAACGACGAAGGCGGCGAAGAACACCACCCCGGCCAACACGGCGCCGATCTGCCGGGTCATCAGGCGCCGTGCTTCCGGCTGAGCTCCCGCATCGCGTCGTCGAGCCCCTCGAGGGTCAGCGGATACATCCGGTCGCCGACCAGCTGCTTGATCATCTTGGTCGACTGCGAATAGCCCCACTGCTTCTCCGGCACGGGGTTGAGCCACACGGTCGCAGGGTAGGTGTTGGTGACGCGCTGGAGCCAAACCGCGCCCGCCTCCTCGTTCATGTGCTCGACGCTGCCGCCCGGATGGGTGATCTCGTAGGGGCTCATCGCCGCATCGCCCACGAACACGATCTTGTAGTCGTGGCCGTATTTGTGGAGCACGTCCCAGGTCTTGGTGCGTTCCTGCCAGCGGCGCTTGTTGTCCTTCCATACGCCTTCGTAGAGGCAGTTGTGGAAGTAGAAGAATTCGA
>JBJTSG010000259.1:0-3931 GCA_046076505.1 Erythrobacter sp.
AGGGGCTGTCGGGTTGGGACACGGACCGATGGAACCTGCAACGCATCCGGCCGAGCCGGAACCTGCCCCCTTGCCGCCCGGCGCCGAACAGCGCGCCGCCCCGCGATCCACGCTGCTGATCCGCGCGGCGAAGCTAGTCTCCGCGCAGGGTGAGTTCGTCTGCGTCATCCGCGACGTCTCCGAGACCGGGGTCAGCGTCCGCCTGTTCCACGCCCTGCCCAACTGCCCCTCCTTCGCGCTGCACATGCCCGCCAGTGCGGTCTACGAGATCAACCCGGTCTGGCGCCGCGACAACGAGGCGGGCTTCAGCTTCATCGAGCCGGTCGAGGTCGGCCGCCTGATCAACGAATCGGGCGAGTATCCCAAGCGCGGCCTCAGGCTCGGCCTGTGCTTCCCGATCACCGTCACCACGCTCGGCACGATCTTCGCCGCCGAGGTCGAGAACCTCTCCCAGCAGGGCGCCCGCCTGACCTGCGACCGCCTGCTGGCGATCGACCAGACCGTGCGGCTCGACCTGCCGGACACCCAGGGCAAGCCCCGCGAGGTGCGCGCCAAGATCCGCTGGCGGCGCGACCTCCATTACGGAGTGGTTTTCGACGACACCTTCGCGCTCGGCGAATTCGCGCGGCTGGCGGCGCGGCTCCAGGCCCCGGCGCTGCTCGAAGGATACTGATCAGCCCGGGACGAAGTTCAGCGCCACGCCGTTGATGCAGTGGCGCTTGCCGGTCGGCGCGGGACCGTCGCCGAAGATATGCCCGAGGTGACCACCGCAATCAGCGCAATGCACCTCCGTCCGCGGATAGCCGAGCAGGTAGTCGGTGGAGGTGCCGACCGCACCCTTGTCGATCGCCTGCCAGAAGCTCGGCCAGCCGGTGCCGCTGTCGTACTTGGTCGCCGAGGAATAGAGCCGGTTGGCGCAGGCCGCACAGGTGAAGGTGCCCCTGCGCTTCTCCTTGTTGAGCGGCGAGGTGAAGGCCCGCTCGGTCCCGGCCTCGCGCAGCACGTAGTATTGCTCACGGGTGAGCAGCTTCTTCCACTCGGCGTCGCTCCTGCCCTTGGGGAAGGACTTGGCCTCGGCGGGGGTTGCGCCGCAGGCGCTGACGAAAGGCAGCGCAGCAGCGGTCGCGGCCCCGGCGGCGATCAGGCGGCGGCGGCTCAACAGGGGAAGGCGCATGGGGAAGTCTCCGTCAGGGGGCGAGCCTTCGCCCGCCCTCCGATTACTTCGGCAATCCCCGCGAGGTTTCAAGCGTTCAGAACGAGGTGATCTCGACTTCGAGCTTGCGGAAGCCGTGGACGAAGTTCGCCCGCACCCGCTCGACGTCGCCCGCGACATGCACGCGCATCCGGCGCTTGTGCATTTCCTCGAGCAGCACCCGCAGTTGCAGTTCGGCCAGACGCGCGCCGACACAGCGGTGGATGCCGTAGCCGAAGGCAAGGTGGCGCCGCGCATTCTCGCGGGTGATGTCGAGCTTGTCGGGGTTGTCGAACACCTCCTCGTCGCGGTTGGCGCTGATGTACCACAGCACCACCTTGTCGCCCGCCTTGATGGTCTGGCCGAACACCTCGGTATCCTCGGTGCAGGTGCGGCGCATATGCGCCAGCGGCACCTGCATCCGCAGGATTTCCTGCACCGCATTGGGGATGAGGTCGGGGTTCTCCTCGAACAGCTTGCGCTGGTCGGGGAACTTGTCGAGCGCGTGGATGATCCCGCTCATGGTGTTGCGGGTGGTGTCGTTGCCGCCGACGATCAGCAGCACGAGGTTGCCCATGAACTCCTCGGGCCGCATCTGGTTCATGGCTTCCGAGTGGATCATCATCGAAATGAGATCGTTGCCCGGCTCCTTGTCCATGGTGCGCTCGATCCACAGCGACTGAAAGTAGGCAGCCATCTCCTGCATCAGCCCCCAGCGCAGCTCGTCAAGCTCGCGCACCGTGGCGAGCTCGGTGTCGCCGGCCCAGTCGGACCAGAAGGTCAGCAGCCGGCGGTCTTCCAAGGGGAAGCCGAAGAGGATCGCGAGCATGCCGGTGGTGAGCTCGATCGAAACCGTGTCGACCCAGTCGAACACCTTGCCGCGCGGCAGCGAATCGAGCAGTTCGCCGGTCCGTTGGCGGATCTCCGCCTCCATGTCGGCCATCGCCGAGGGCGTGAACTTGGGCGCGACGGTGCGGCGCTGGCCGGTGTGCTGCGGACGGTCCATGGCGATGAACATCGGCAGCTCGCGCCGGTCGATCCCGCTCGCGGCGAGCTCCTCGTCCGACAGACGGTTGAGGATCGTGATGCCCCCGTATTCCCAGCTCGAGGAGAAAGTCTCAGGGAGAGCCTCAATGTGCTAAATCGCCTTGTGGCCGACTACCGCCCAATAGGGGCCGAAGGGACTCTCCGGGATCCAGTGGAGTTGGCCGGCGGCGCGTATCTCGGCGAAGACCGGCTGCCACTTGTCCTCGAAATAGATGTCCGACCGGCTCACGTCCCAGGGGTGGGTGTGCTGGAGGCGCTCTTCCGGGTGCGCGGCGAGGTGGGCTTTCAGCGATTCGTAGGCGGAAGGCTCGCGGCGCACCTGAGGGCGCTGGACCGGAGTCGGGGGGGCAATCGTAGCCATGGCTCTCTCCCGTCGGCAGCCTCTGGCGCGGGCCGCTCCATACGAGTCGGGAGTGTGCCCTAACTGACAGCCATGTCAATAGTAGGTTGCAATTCGGGACGGATCAGGCGGCGAGCCGCGCGCCCTTGCCCTTCTTGTCGCGCCCCGCCCCGCCGGACTTCATCACCCGCTTGCGGAACAGCAGCGACCCACCCTTGACGAGCAGGATCACCGCAGCGCCCTGCCAGGCGAGCGCGACGGCGTGGGTCCACACCTCGGGCTCGATCGCCGCGCGGGCGAGCATCGCGAAGGGCGAGGACAGCGGGAAGGCGATCGCGGCGAGCTCCAGCGGCGAGCCGGGCTGCTTGATCGTGTAGGCGGCAAGGAAGAACACCATCAGCTGGAGCATGGTGACCGGCATCGAGAGCGTCTGCACCTCGCGCACCGAGCTCGCCATCGAGCCGATCGTCAGGAACAGCGCGCCGAGCAGCAAGTAGGCCATCGCGAAATAGACGATGCCCAGCGCGATGAAGAGCGGCCAGCCGACGGCGGGCGCGGGGAGGTTGGCGGGATCGAAGCCGGTCACCTGGGTGATCGCGTCGCCGCCGGCCGCCCACAGCCCGAAAGCGGCTGCCCCCCAGACCGCAATGCCGACGAAGGACACCGCGAGCATCGCGAAGAGCTTGCCCATGAACACCGCGTCCATCGGAATCGCCGCGGCGAGGATCTCGATGATCTTGTTGGCCTTTTCCTCGACGAGGTTCGACAGCACCATGCCCGCGAGCAGCATTGTCAGGAGGAACAGCAGCATCTGCGCGATCTGCGCGGTCTGCACGCGGCTGGTCTTCTCGGCGGCGGCACTGGTGGTGACGAGCTCGGCCGAGACCCGCGGGAAGGCAGTCGGCTCGGCTTCCATCGCGTGCCCTGCGACGAGGCCGACAGGCCCCTGCCAGCGCGCCACCTGGCCTTCGGTACCGACGAGGGTCGGCTCGGCGAGCGTCCCGATGACGATCGCGGCATAGTTCCCGCGCCGCGCCTCGAGGAAAGCTCGCGCGTCGAAGGCGGGGTCTTGGGCGGCCTCGGGAACATCCTTGAGCACCGGTAGCGCACCGCCCAGTTGCGGTGCGAGTTGCTCGGCGGCGGCGACCATGCGCGCGTTGTCGGCAGGGCTCATGGCGAGGCCGACCTCGACGCTCACCGCATCGCGCTGGACCTCGCCGCCGATGCTGCCGGCGAGCCCGCCGACGATCACCGGGAAGAGCGGGCCGAGGAGGAAGAACACGAAGGCGCGGCTGAACAGGACCGCGACGAAATCGCGCCGGGCGATCACCCAGGCGGCCTCCAGCGCCGAG
>JBJTSG010000260.1:0-5706 GCA_046076505.1 Erythrobacter sp.
GATCACGTGCTGATCGGCCGCGCAGGCGGCGTCGAGCGCGACTTCCACCTCATGGCCGATGAACTCGCCAAGGCCCTCGCGCGAGCGCGCGAGGGGCGCGGTGATCCCGCCGGCGGGCGCAGCCCGCGCAGGGGAGACCGCAAGCGGTGAAACAGCTCCTCATCCTCATCGCCCGCGGCTGGCAGCTCGGCCCCTCGCGCATCCTGCCGCCCTCGTGCCGCTACTATCCCTCGTGCAGCCAGTACGCGATCGAGGCGATCGGCAAATACGGCGCACTCAAGGGTGGATGGATGGCCTTCAAGCGGCTAATGCGCTGCCAACCGTGGGGCGGACATGGGCATGACCCTGTTCCCTAGGGCAATATAGCCTGGGGGCTGGAAAGCGCACCGTCCTATCCCCATAACACACCGACCGGTCGCATTTCTCGAGAGTTTCGCCCCTTGGACAACCGCAATCTTCTCCTCGCCGTCGTGCTTTCGGGCCTGCTCATCCTCGGATGGGACCTGGGGATGCGCTACTTCTATCCCGAGGCGGCGATCTCCGGTCAGGCGAACCCGCCGAGCGCGGCGCAGACGGCGACCGCCACGCAGTCGAAGGGCGGAAGCGGCACCGCCGGCGCCGGCACCACAAGCCTCGGCAGCGACCCCGTGACCGCCCGCAAGGTCGACCTCGCCACGGCGCTCGCCGGCGGCAACCGGGTGGCGATCGACACCCCGCGCCTCACCGGCTCGATCAACCTCGTCGGCGCGCGCATCGATGACGTCGAGCTCAAGGACTACCGGGAGACGGTGAAGAAGGATTCGGGCCCGGTGCGCCTGTTCGCGCCCGAAGGCACGCCGGACCAGTATTTCGCCGAGTTCGGCTTCGTCGCGGGCGGGGTGCGCGTGCCTTCGAACGTGCTCTGGCAGGCCGACGGCGCGAGGCTCACGCCCACGACGCCCGTGACCCTGACCCGCACCGATGCGGCGGGGATCACTTACAAGATCGCCTTCACGGTCGACCAGAACTACATGATCACCGCGACGCAGAGCGTCAGCAATCCCACCGCCAGTGCGGCGATCGTCCAGCCCTTCGCGCTGATCAAGCGCACCGACGCCAACGCCACCCCCGACCAGTTCGCCTCGCACGCCGGCCCGGTCGGGGTGTTCGGCGACACGCTGTGGGACAAGCATTCCTACAAGGAGCTGGCCGAGATCGGCTCGGACAAGGGCGAGGGCAAGCCCGACTGGCTGGGCTTCGTGGACCAGTACTGGCTCGCTGCGCTCGTGCCCGGTGACGGCAAGGGCAATGTGACGGTCGACAATGCGGGCTTCCGTTCGCTTGGCAATGGCCTGTTCCGCACCGACCTCCTCTACAGCGCCGTCACCGTGCCCGCAGGCGGGAGCCTGACCCAGCAGACCCGCCTCTACGCCGGCGCCAAGGAGAGCCAGGTGCTCGACGCCTACGAGGAGAGCGGCATCACCCGCTTCGGCCTCGCGATCAGCTGGGGCTGGTTCTGGTTCTTCGAGAAGCCGATCCTGTGGCTGCTGCGGCATCTTAACAGCCTCGTCGGCAACTTCGGCGTCGCGATCATCCTCCTCACGGTCGTGATCCGCGGCCTGATGTTCCCGGTTGCACAGAAGGGCTTCGCCTCGATGGCGGCGATGAAGGCCGTGCAGCCGAAGATGAAGGAGATTCAGGAACGCTACAAGGACGACAAGCAGCGCCAGCAGCAGGAGATCATGAAGCTCTACAAGGACGAGAAGGTGAACCCCTTGTCCGGCTGCCTGCCGATGCTGATCCAGATCCCGGTGTTCTTCGCGCTCTACAAGGTGCTGCTCCTGTCGATCGACATGCGCCACAAGCCTTTCGCTCTGTGGATTCAGGATCTGTCGGCGCCTGATCCGGCGCATATCCTCAACCTGTTCGGGCTGCTCCCCTACACCGTCCCCGCCGGGTTCCTGGCGATCGGCCCGCTCGCGGTGCTGCTGGGCATCACCATGTGGCTGACCTTCCGCCTCAACCTCTCGGCGATGGACCCGGTGCAGCAGCAGGTGTTCTCGATCATGCCGTGGATGCTGATGTTCGTGATGGCGCCCTTCGCGGCCGGTCTCCTGATCTACTGGATCACCTCGAACCTCCTGACCGTCGCCCAGCAGAGCTACCTCTATTCGCGCCACCCGCAATTGAAGGCGGCGAACGCGGCAGCGGCGGCGGCAGCGAAGAAGACCTGACGCAAGGCCGATGGACGAGGTGGAACAGCAGGCCCGCGAGGAAGCGGCCTCGCGGCTCTTTTCGGGGCCGGTCGACTTCCTGCGTTCCGCGCCGGCGCTCCAGTTCCTGCCCGATCCGGTCGTGCCGGAGATCGCCTTTTGCGGGCGGAGCAACGTGGGCAAGTCCTCGCTGCTCAACGCGCTCACCGGGCGCAAGGCGATCGCGCGGGCCTCGGTGACGCCGGGCCGCACACAGGAATTGAACTTCTTCGATGTGGGCCGCCCGGAGGAAGAGGGCGCGCTGCCCTTGTTCCGGCTCGTCGACATGCCCGGCTACGGCTTCGCCAAGGCGCCGGTGAAGGTCGTGGAGAAGTGGAAGGCGCTGGTGAACAGCTACCTGCGCGGGCGGCAGGTGCTGGCCCGCACCTTGGTGCTGGTCGACAGCCGGCACGGCCTCAAGGAGGTCGACCGCGAGATGATGGCGATGCTCGACAAAGCCGCGACCGGCTACCGCATCGTCCTCACCAAGACCGACAAGATCAAGGCGAGCGAGCTTGCGGCGGTCGCGGAGAAGACCGCCGCCGAGGCGAAGAAGCATGTCGCCGCGCACCCCGAGATCCACCTCACCAGCAGCGAAAAGGGTATGGGGATCGCGCGCCTTCGCGCCGCCGTGGTCGCCGATGCGCTGGGTGAGGAATGGTTCGGGGGCTGGACGGGATAGGCCGACCGCTCCGGGCGACCGCACGAGGTCGGGCCTCTTGCCAACGATGACAAAGCATTGTCGATAGGGTCTGACGCTCCGGGCGTGTGCGCTCGGTGCCGCCGACCCTCACAGCGGGTCCTGCCACGCACGTAAGGGGATCCCATGGCCACAGCAATCGACGAAGCCGGACCGCAGACCGTCGGGCAGGTCAGCTTCCGCCAGCTCGCCGACGCGATGCCGCAGATGGTCTGGTCGACCCTCCCGGACGGTGCGCACGATTACTACAACGCGCAGTGGTACGAATTCACCGGCGTGCCGCACGGCTCGACCGACGGCGAGGCGTGGAACGGCATGTTCCATCCCGACGACCAGGAGCGCGCCTGGGCGGTGTGGCGGCACAGTCTCGCGACCGGCGAGCCTTACGAGATCGAGTATCGCCTGCGCCACCACAGCGGCGAATACCGCTGGACGCTCGGCCGCGCCCTGCCGATCCGGGGCGGGGACGGCGACATCATCCGCTGGGTCGGGACCTGCACCGACATCCACGAGCACAAGCAGACCGCCGAGCAGAACGCCATCCTCAGCCGCGAGCTCAGCCACCGGATCAAGAACATCTTCGCGGTGCTGAACGGGATCATCGGTATCTCGGCGCGCCAGTTCCCGCAGATCAGGGACCTCGCGCGGCAGCTCCAGGCGCGGGTCGCCGCGCTCGGCCGCGCGCACGATTACGTGCGGCCGCACAGCGTCGACAGCGCGCCGCACGAAGGACCGCACCTCCTCTCCGAGCTGCTCCAGCAGCTGCTGCGGCCCTATCCCGCACTCGACGAGGGACGGGTCACCATCGAGGGCGAGGAGTTCACCGTGGACGATCGCGGCGCGACCCCGCTCGGCCTGACCTTCCACGAGCTTGCCACCAACTCGGCCAAATACGGCGCCCTCTCCACGCCGGAGGGCAAGGTCCACATCCGCACCGAAACCGAGGACGGGGCAGTGCTCCTTACCTGGCGCGAGACGGGCGGGCCGCTGGTTGCCCGGCCGCAGCAGACAGGCTTCGGCACTCACCTCACCGACATCAGCATCGTCAACCAGCTGGGTGGCAGGATCGAGCGCGACTGGGCGCCCGAGGGCCTTGTCGTGCGGGTCTGGGTGCTGCCGCAGCGGCTCAGCCGCGGCTGATCAGCGGAAACAGCGGATGAAGGAGGGCGCGGCGACGTCCTCGCCGTGGCGCCGGGCCATGACGAAACGGACCGCGGACAGCAGACTCGCCTCGTCGGTCGGCTTGGTGAGCACGCCGATCGTACCCGCCACCCCGTCGCCGAGCAGGCGCGGATTGGCGGTGATGAAGAGGACGGCGGTCTGGAACTGGTTCGCGAGCCGCGCCCCGATCTCCGGCCCGGTGAGCCCGTCACGCAGGTTGAGGTCGATCAGCGCCAGCCCCACGCCCCGCTCGGCATAAGTCATCGCGCCCTCGAGGTCAGCAGCGATCCCCAGCACCTGGTAGCCGCGCTCCTCGAGGATGCTCTGCATCTCGAGCGCGACGAGCATCTCGTCTTCCACGATGAGGATGGTGTCTGACATGACAGGTAAACTCTGCAACTGACCCGTCGGTTCCGCCCTCTGCGACGGGGCGTGCGGCGCACGTCTTGCGCCGGGGCTGAGGCGGCAACAGGCGCGCGACGGGCGAAGGGGAAGCGGAGCCGCGCCAGCGCCTTTTCGACGTCAGCCCCGGCGCCGGCCGTCCCTTAGCCCTGCGCCTGCCGCCGGCGGCGGCCTCGCTGCACGATATTCAGCAGTTCCACCGCCACCGAAAAGCCCATCGCGGCGTAGATATAGCCCTTGGGAACGTGGAAGCCGAAGCCGTCCGCGATCAGCACGAGGCCGATCATCACCAGGAACGAGAGCGCCAGCATTACCAGCGTCGGGTTCTTCTCGATGAAGCGCGCCAGCGGATTGGCCGCGACCAGCATGATCCCGACCGTGATGACCACGGCGGCGACCATGATCGGGATGTCGTCGGTCATGCCGACCGCGGTGAGGATCGAATCCACCGAGAAGACGAGGTCGATGGCGATGATCTGCGCGATCACCGCGCCGAAGCTCGCCGTGGCCGCTTCGCCGACGCCCGGAGTCTTGTCGAGGAGCTCGCCCGAGGGGTCTTCGGGCTCCATCGAATGGTGGATCTCCTTCGTCGCCTTCCACAAAAGGAACAGGCCGCCCGCCAGCAGGATCAGGTCGCGGCCCGAGAAGGCGGTCTCGAAGCTCGGCTGGCCGGTCGCCTCCGACGGCGCTCCTGAGATGCCGAGGTCGAACAGCGGCTGCTGGAGGGTGACGATCCAGCCGATCAGCATGAGCAGGCCGATGCGCATCACCAGCGCGAGCAGCAACCCGGTCCGGCGGGCGCGTTCCTGCTGGTCGGCGGGGAGCTTGTTCGACAGGATCGCGATGAAGATGAGGTTGTCGACCCCGAGCACCACTTCGAGCGCGATGAGGGTGAGGAGCGCGAGCCAGGCGGCCGGGTCGGAGAGCAGCGCGATGATGTCCATCGCGCGGTTCTGCAATAAGCCTCGCGCTGGGGCAAGGCGCGAGGGAAACCCCCGATCCTAGGTCGCGAACAGCTTGCCCATGTCCGCAAACGCCTTGAATTCTAGCGCGTTGCCGGAAGGGTCGCGCAGGAACATCGTCGCCTGTTCGCCGGGAAGACCCTTGAAGCGGATGGTGGGTTCGATCACGAAGTCGCAGCCCCCGGCGCGCAGGCGGTCGGCGAGCGCCTCCCACGCCTCCATCGTCAGCACGAGGCCGAAGTGCGGGACG
>JBJTSG010000261.1:0-6356 GCA_046076505.1 Erythrobacter sp.
CGGCGCGGCCTCGGCCGGCGGGCTCGCCTGGAGCAGCAGCAGCGCGGGGAGGAGAAGACTCACGGGCTCAGATTCCCTGGCAGACGTTCTGCTGGGTGGTGTCGAGGAACGGCGCGAAGGGGCAGTTCACATAGCGCAGGCGCACCGGCGTTCCGTTGACCGGCACCGCGATGCGGTCGGCCCGGATGCCGGCGGGCGCGTTGCCGATCCCGTTCCCGAGCTTCACGCCCGCATTGTAGACCCCGAGGAAGGGCACGAGGTCGTTCTGGTCGATCCCATCGCCCGAAGCGCCGATGCCGCCGACGAGCACGTTGCCGCGGTAGATCGGCACCGCGCCGGGAAACAGGGTGATGCCGTTGCGGATGCGGCTGCCGTTGGCGTTGGCCGCCGGCAGCGTCGTGCAACGCCGCGGCACATCTTCCGCGCGCGCGCCGGCGATGAACTGGAGATGCTGGACGATGCTCGCCGTCACCAGCGTGGATTGGAGGCCGGTCGAGAAGATCGAGAACTGGTCGATCGGGCGCGACAGCGGCCCGTTCGCGGTGCCGAGTTGCCCATCGGGGAAGTAGGGCCGCGCGAGGTTGCCGAGCGAGCGGTTGGAGAAGGCGAACTTGCCGTCGAGCACGGCAGGATCGCCCGTGAACGTCCGGGTCGCGGCGACGAAGGCGGCGATTGCGGGATCGTTCGCGGCCAGCAGGTCGGACGCGGCGCGCGGGCCAGAGAAGAACGTCACGCTGCGCGCCTTCTGGGTGGTCGCATCGATCGCGTCGACGAGCGCATCGGGGGTGCGCACGATGCCCAGCACCTCGCCGCGGGTGTCGACCATCACCAGCGTCATTTCCGCGCGCGAGCCGACCGGTTTCCTTACCTGCGAGCGGGTGCGCTGGAGCACCGCGTAGGCCTCCTCGAAGATCGTACGCGCCTCGGCCTCGGTGAGCGGCTGGCCAACCTCGGCAGCGTCGGTCCCGCCGCGGATCGGGAAGCGATTGTTGCCGGATCCGTCGCTGACCACGTAGGCATCGGGGTAGGCGAATTCGGCGGAGCGCGCCGGGCGCACGCCCGAGGCCTCGCTGCCATAAGCCGTGCCGGCGAGGAGCGCGGTGCCCTCGTAATAGCCCCTGAGCGGCGCGAGCCCGCCGAGGCGCGGGGCGGTGCCCGCATAGGTCGCGCTCGCCACGGTCTGGGCGAGCTGGGTGTAGGCGATGTCGCTGTAGCGCAGCAGCGTGCCGTCCAATGCGATCCGGTCGGCGCGGATGTCCTCGGCCGCCTCGAAGCCGACCGTCGCGGCGAGCGCGATACGCTCATCGGGC
This sequence comes from Erythrobacter sp., assembly GCA_046076505.1. Taxonomy (GTDB): domain Bacteria; phylum Pseudomonadota; class Alphaproteobacteria; order Sphingomonadales; family Sphingomonadaceae; genus Erythrobacter. The sequence continues at coordinate 1,311 of JBJTSG010000261.1, forward strand.
TGGTTGTCGAAATCGAGCACATTGGTGTCGAAGCCGTAGTCGGGGTCCGCCGCCACGCCGACCGCGCCGATCAGCACGCCGTTGCGATAGAGCGGGAAGCCCCCCGCATCGGCGGCGAAACCGATCGCCGAGCGCTTGGGACCGGCATTTGCGCCCTGCCCCGGGGTGAAGCGCGCCGAGATGTCCGAACAAGGTAGCTGGCTGAACTGCACCGAGAACAGCGCCCCGCTTTCCAGGCCGCCGGTGGACGGCGCCTTGGGGAAGGTTTCCTGAATGATCCCCCCCGCCGTGCGGCTCGAGAAGGCATTGCCCTGGCTCGAGAAATAGGCAGCCGTCAGCGCCTTCGCGAGCGCCGCCGTCTCGGCGGGCACGTTCGCGCCCTGGAGGTCGAGGTTGTTGCCGTTGGGGGCGTTGGGGATCTTCTGCGTCACCGGCGCGCCGGTCATGCGGAAGATCGCGAGCACGTTGCCGACGCGGTCGATGACGGTGATGACCGCCGGGGTGCGGTCGGCCTCGGCCTGCGCGGCGGCCTGGGCGACGATCTTGCCCACGTCGGCGGCGCTCAGCCCGATCACCGCGGGCGGGGTGTAGACCGCCGCCGGGCCAGTGCCGCCCCCGGTGGGGGGCGGTGTCGTGACCGTCCCGCCGCCACCGCCCGAGCTGCCGCCTCCCCCGCCACCGCAGCCGGTGGTCGCGAGCAGCGCGCCTGCGAGCAGCCCTCTCCAGATCCTCGTAAGCGTCATTGCAACCTGCCGATCGCGCCTGCCGCGGACTTGAGGGCCGCGCGGAAATCAGCCGGGCGGTAGGCGTTGGGCTCCTCGACCGCCTTGTAGGCGCGGGCGATGTCGCCGCGAATGCCGGCGGCGGCGCCCTGTGTCACCCGGCCCTCGCGCACCAGCGCGTTGAGCAGCGTGTCGATCGCCATCACCGCCTGCACCGATCCGGCATAGTCGGTGAAGCGCGGGGCGGTCGCCTCGCCGGCGATGATGCCGATCACCCGGAAGGCGTCGGCCTCGCCGTAGGCGCGCCCGGACAGCGCATCCGACAGCGCGCCCGCACGCCCCGACAGCGCCTGCGCGGCGGCACGCGTCTCGGCAGGCCCCGCGCCCATCGCATGGTGGAAGGCGCGCACCGCCGTCTGGAAGGCCGCCGCCTCACCCGGAGCGAGCGCATTCGCCACGGCCTGGAGCAGGATCATGTTCTCGTCGTTGAACGGCGGGTTGCCGAAGGGGATCGGGCGCTCCGGATTGGTCTCGAAGGTCAGCTTGCGGCTCGGCCCATCGGTGATCTGGCGGTGGCAGGAGTGGCAATCGAGGAAGGTGAATTGCGGGAAGGCGCCCTCGTAGGCGAACTTCGGCTGCGCGAAGAGGCTCGTCGAACGCCGCACCGCCTCGGCCTGCCCCACGGCCCAGAGGCGCACCGAGCTCAAGCTGCCCTTGCGCCGCGCGTAGTCGGCATCGAGGTTGTGATGCTGCTGCAAGGCGCTGAACAGGTCGAGCTCGAAGGAGATGCGCGGGTGGCCTGCGGCCATCATCGCGTGGGTGACGAACTGCCCGGGCTTGGCCGAACCGTAGTGGCAATCGAGGCACACGCCGGCGCGCACCCGGGGGCTCTCGAGCGCGGTCAGTCCGGCAGCGACATTCGAGGCATGGGTGGCGGGGAGCGCGTAGTGCTCGGCCAGCCAGCCGCCGCCGCTTGGCCCATGGCAGCTTTCGCAGCCGACGCCGTCGGTCAGGGTGAACTTCGCACCGCGCTGCCCTGCGGGCGCGTTCGTGGCATGGCAGCCGAGGCAGGCCGGCGCGCTCTGCGCATTGCCGAGCCCGAGGCTCGCGGCGATCTGCTGGCCGCGCCGCCCGCCAAGCACCGCATAGGCCCGGCTGTGCGCCCCCGAGGGCGAGGACGGCTCCTGCCAGGTCGCGATCTCGTCCTGCCGGACGACTGCCCCGTTGCCTTCGGCGCGGCCATAGCAGGTCGATCCGGCGCAGGAGGCGACGCCTTCGAAGGTCCCGCCGCCGATCGCGCCGGAGGCGGGATAGAGCGCAGCCAGCACGAGCACCGCCAGCGTGCGGAGAAGCCCACGCCCCGGCACCCGGCGCGCCGCGGCACCAGTTCCCTCATCCGCCTCTTGTCGCTTCATCCCATTCCCCCGGAGACCTCGCCCGGCAAGCCGCCCTGTCCGTTCCTGCCGAAAGGCCCGCGCGCCGGTGCCTGCCGCACCACCCTGCGACCAGCCGCCGGCGCAACGATTCCCCCGCTGCTCGTAGGGTTCCTTGTCCTCAACTTGAGGCCGCGATGCAACGGGGAATCGGGCTCTTTGCGCGGGGGTTGCAGCGCCCGCGCCGCGGTCAGCCGCCGGCGCTTTCCGCCGAGGCCTCGAGGCTCGCCGCGAGCACCTCGAGCTGCACCGTGCAGCCCTTGGCGATCAGCGCCTCGGCGAGCGCGTCGGGCGCGGTGAAGTCGTCGGCGAGCAGCTTGAACTCGAGGTCCGCCTTCGACGAGCCGTCAGCGGCGACGATGCTGTAGCGCGTGCCCTCGGCGATGGGGATGCGGGCGGGATCGAGCGCGGCGACGGTCACGGTGTCGTCGAAGGTCACCTCGGCCTGCGCCGCACCGCCTTGCGCACCGATGCGGTAGGTGAGGACGCCCTCGCGCGCAGGCCGCCACAGGCGGACGGTTCCAAGGTCATAGAGGCACACGGTGCCGGGGCGCGTCACGTCGACATACCATAGGCTCGGATTGGTCACCGCCTCGTCGTTGTCGCCGCGCACCGCGCCGGTGCGCACCCGGGTCGCCGCGCGCTTGCGGGTCAGCGAGGCGAAGCGGTCGGCGGCAACCTGCGGGCGGTCGCCGACGCGGAAGGTGCCCGCGCCCTTGATGACGCGGGTGCCTTGGGAGGTCAGCACGGTGACGACGTCGCCCGCCTTCAGGCTGATCGAGGCATTGTCGTCGAGCTTGGTGCCGACCGGGTACTTGACCGCCGAAGGGCCCGTGGACTTGACCACGACGCCGGCCATCGCCGCGGTCGGCAGCGCGAGCGCCGCGCCGACCGCCATCAGGGTGCGCAGTCCGGCCTTGAAGCTATTCGACAACATAGGTCCCTCCCTGGTCCATCGCCTCCATGCGGCGGACAAGATTTCCTAACGCTGAATCGTCCGGGTGGCGAGATGCGACCGCACGCACGCGTTCGAGCGCAGCCTCGCGGTCGATCGCGGCAAGGGCACAAGCCTCGGCAAGCGCAGCGCGGTCCTCGTTCGGGAAGCTGGGCGCGGGCTCGAACAGATCGACCGGCTTCATCCGACCGCGCAGCTTGACCCGACCCATTTCGCGCCACCAGTCGAGCCCCGAGGCCTCGGCGAACTCGCGGCTCGCCATCACCGCCGAATCCAGCGCCTTGTTGGCATTCTCTAGGCGCGAGGCGGTGTTCATCGAATCCCCGAGCGCGGTGTACTGGAGGCGCGTGGCCCCGCCGAAATTGCCGATCACCGCCTCGCCGTAATGCAGCCCCACGCGCGTCTTGCCGATCGGCGGCAGGTCGGGCGTGAGCGCGGTGACCTCGTGGCGGAAGGTTTCGCCCGCCTGCCAGATCGCGTAGCCCGCCCGCGCCGCCCGCTCGCCGTCGCCAGGCCGGGCGATGGGCGCGCCCCAGAAGGCGACCACCGCGTCGCCGACGAACTTGTCGATGACGCCGCCGTGGTCGAGCACCACCTTGCTCAAGGCGTCGAGATAGCGGTTGAGCAGCCGCGCGACAGTTTCGGCGGGAAGCGCCTGGCTCAATGCGGTGAAGCCCTCGAGATCGCTGAACAGCACGAAGATCGCGCGCTTCTCCCCGCCCAATGCGAGGAGGTCGGGCTTGTCGATGATCGCCTGCGCGATGTCGCGCGGGATGTACTTGCCGAGCGCGCCTGTGGCGAAGTTGCGCTGCACCGCGCCGGCCGCGCGGGCCGCAGCGGTGACCGCGGCGAAGGCGAGGAACCAGCCGACCAGCCAGCCCACTGCGGGAAGGCCATACGTGTCGACATCCTCCAGCTGCAGTACCACCGGGATGCCGAAGAACAGTGCCATCAGCCCCACCACCAACGGCGCGACCCGCCGCGCACGCCATTCGAGGAGCGCCGTCAGCGCCGCAGTCAGCACCACCAGCACTGCCATCACCCACAGCACCCACTCCGGGATCGGCCTCAGCAGGCGGCCGTCGAGCATCTGGGCGATGATCTCGGCATGGACCGCAAGCCCGGCCGGCTGCTCGGCGGTGATCGAGGTGAAGGTCGTCGCCACGCGGTCATAGTCGACGATATAGCCGCCGATGATCACGTACTTGCCGCGGATCTGCTCGGCGAGGAAGGGCAGCACGTCCGGGTCGGGATCGGCAAGGAGGTCGATCTGCAACGAGGCGAACAGCGGGGCGTCGACGAACTTCGCACGGCGATAGTCGATGGCGCCTTGATACCTTGCGAAGGGCGCGATCTCGACGCCCGCGTCCGCCAGCATCCTGCGCCCGAGCAGCGGCGGCAGGCCCGGCACGATGGTCGGCCACACCCGCGTCGCGCCGAAGGTGTTGTCGAGCCGGATGCTCGCCGCCTTCGCCCGCGTCCCCGCCAGCTGGGCCTGGAAGGTGTCGAGGTATTGCTGCTGTTCGTAGACAACGTCGTCCTCGTTGGTGGCGACGTTGGCATAGGCGACCGCGACAGGTGTCCGCATCGCGCGCAGCTGGGCGAGGAGCGCGGCGTCTTCGTCCTGCGGCTGGTCGAAAAGGATGTCGATCCCGATTGCCCTGGCGCCCATCGCGTCGAGGTTCTTCAGGGTCCGCTCCAGCAGGCCGCGATCGAGAGGCGAGCGCTTGCGGGCCTTGATCAGCGTCTGGTCGGTGTAGGTGACGAGAACAATGCGTTGGTCCTGCGGGGCGAGATCGGCGGCGTAATAGGCCCTGAGGTCGTAGAGCGCGCGCTCGGCCTCGCCGGTGAGCGGTGTCGGCAGGCGGTCGCCCGGGAGCACCCAGCTGTAGCGGGCGATGAACACCGCTGCTGCGAGGACAAGGACGGTCGCGGC
>JBJTSG010000262.1:0-3867 GCA_046076505.1 Erythrobacter sp.
CGGAAACCCGCGCCTTCTCGCCCTGCGCGACAGCCGCTCGCCCTACACAAAGGGCAACCTGATGGAGCTCGCCGGCGTCTCCGCCGAGCCGCTGCCCTTGAGCGACTGGGAGGGAGCGCGCTGTTCGCCGCAGTTCTGCACCGTGACCCTGACCCGCGGCGGGCGGGAATGGGTGCTGCTCCTCGGGCGCAACCACGACCGGATCGACGCGAGCGACCTCGCCGCAGCCTGCCGCGAGGCGGATATCGTTGTTTCCGAAAGATATCTCCCCCGCTCGTGCCGTCCGCGCTGGCTCAAGGCGGACCGCCGGCATCTCGAGCGAAGCGGCGGGCTCGCGATCGACCTCGCCGATCGGCGCATCGCCAGCGTCGCCGACACCCAGGGCCAGCATGGCTGGTGGCAGGCGCCGCCGCGCCGTGTTGGCAAAGACCCGCCCCGATCGAAAAGCGTCTCCTGAAGGAGCTTGAATGGGGTGTCGCGGGGGTCTTGCGGCAGTTTGGCAGGGGGCTTGAGGCCGGATAAGGCCAAGAAAAAGGGGCCTCGCAAAAGGCCCCTCTTGTTTCCAACACGACGAAGGTGGCTTGCGAAGCCAGCCGAACCCGGCAGGGCCGGCCAGCCTCGCACTATCAGTGGTAGCGGCGCAGGAGCCCTGCGAGCTTGCCCTGCACCTCGACCTCGTCGGGGTGGTAGAACTGCGGGTCGTAGGCGGCGTTGGCCGGATCGAGGCGCACCTGGCCGTTCTCGCGGCGCAGGTATTTGAGGGTCGCCTCCTCACCGCGGACCAGCGCAACCACGATCTCGCCGTCGCGCGCGGTGTTGGTGCGGCGAACCAGCGCGAAATCGCCGTCGAAGATGCCGGCCTCGACCATCGAGTCCCCGGAAACCTCAAGCGCGTAGTGTTCGCCCGGGCCGAGCAGCGCAGCAGGCACGGGCAGGGTCGACTGGCCCTCGAGCGCCTCAATCGGAGCGCCGGCGGCAATGCGACCGTGGAGCGGCAGGTCGATCACGTCGTTGGCGGGTTCGGGCGCACGCGGCGCGGCCGGCGGCGTCATCGCCACCACGTTGCCCGACGCCGTCACCGGCGCAGCCGAACGGGCGGGCGTTGCATCGCCGGGCTGGCGGATCACCTCAAGCGCGCGTGCCCGATTGGGCAGGCGCCGCAGGAAGCCGCGTTCCTCCAGCGCGGAAATCAGCCGGTGCACCCCCGACTTGCTCTTGAGATCGAGCGCTTCCTTCATCTCCTCGAAACTCGGCGAGATCCCGGTTTCCTCCAGCCGCTGCTGGATGAAGACGATGAGCTCGCGCTGCTTTGCGGTCAGCATTGGTCAACTCTCCTGTGGTCGCACCCACGCCGGGCCCGGTGAGGAGCCACGCCGTGCCAATCCCTTGCGTGCGCCAAGAGGCACCTGTTGCGGTGCTTTGCCTGCACTCTGTTCTGTTCCAGAAGTGAACGAACAAGGAACAATTAGGCAACTGTTGGAAAGCTGTCAACAGGTGCGCAGGTCAAACCCGAGGAATTCAGCCATTCCGGAGCATGTAGACCGTCACCGGCGTTCCCGCCCGCACGGGCGCCGCCTGCGCCGCGCGGTCGACAAGGCAATCGGCCGCTGCGAGCGCCGAGAGCGCGGAGGAGTCCTGCGAGCCGGCGAGCCGCACGGCGCCGCCTTCGCGCACCGCCCGCAGGAACTCGCGCCGCGGGCCGATACCCGGCAAGTCCTCGCCCGCGACGATCGTTTCGGCGCGGGGCAGGGGCGCGGGATCGCCCCCGGCGGCGCGCACCAGCGGCAGGGCGAAGAGGAAGGCGGTGACGAAGCTCGAGACCGGATTGCCGGGAAGGCCGAGGATCACGGTCGCGCCCCGGGTCGCCACCAGCAGCGGCTTGCCCGGCTTGATCGCGACCCGCCAGAAGGCGGTTGCGGCGCCCCATTCGGCGAGCGCCGGCTTGATGAGGTCGTGATCCCCGACCGAGGCTCCGCCCGAGGTTACTATGATGTCCGCGCCCTCTGCCTCGGCCAGCGCGGCGGCGAGCGCCTCTCTGCTGTCGGGCACGGGGCCGATCCGCGTCACCTCGCAGCCGAGCGGCGCCAGCATCGCGGCGAGCATCGCGCCGTTGGAGGCGGGCACCTGGTGGGGGAGGCAGTCGGCAGGATCGCGGCTCAATTCGTCGCCCGAATCCATGACCGCCACGCGCACCCGCCGGGTGACGGCCAGCGTCCCGTGCCCGGCGGCGAGCGCGAGCGCGAGGCGGCCGGGCGTGATGCACGTGCCCTTGGCGAGCAGCAGGTCGCCCGCGTGAAAATCGAAGCCGCGCGGGCGGATGTGGCGGCCGGGCGGCGGCGTCTGCGTGGCGGTGATCCTGCCGTTCTTGTCCACGGCGTCCTCCTGGAGGAGGATGCGGTCTGCGCCGGGGGGGACCACCGCCCCGGTCGAGATGCGGGTGCATTCGCCGGGCTGGAGCATGCCGCGAAAGGGCGCGCCCGCGCGGCTTTCGCCGACGAGCGTCCAGAGGCCGTTCTCGCCCGCGAGCGCGTAGCCGTCCATCGCCGAGAGGTCGGCGGCGGGCTGGGTGCGGGCGGCGAAGACGTCTTCGGCGAGGATGCGGCCCAGAGCGGCTTCTGTGGGACAGGTTTCGGTCGGGAGCCGCGGGGCGAGGGCGAGCAGGCGGGCCTGCGCCTCCTCGAGGCCGAGCGGGGCGTTCATTCGGGCGCGGTCCAGTCGCCCGACTTGCCGCCGCTCTTGGCGACCAGCCGCACCTCGGAGATGACCATGCCCTTGTCGATCGCCTTCGCCATGTCGTAGATTGTGAGGAGTGCGATGGAAGCGGCTGTCATCGCTTCCATTTCCACGCCGGTCCTGCCGGTGAGCGAGGCGGCGGCAGTCACGCGGATGGCGTTCTCCTCATCGGCAAAGTCGATGGTCACCGCCTCGAGGCCGAGGGGGTGGCACAGCGGGATGAGCTCGCCGGTGCGCTTGGCGGCCATGATCCCGGCGATCCGCGCGGTGGCGAGGACGTCGCCCTTGGGCGCGTTGCCGGCGCGGATCGCGGCGATGGCCTCTGCCGACATGGTGATCCGCCCGCTGGCGACGGCGCGGCGCTGCGTCTCCGGCTTTCCGCCGACATCGACCATGCGCGCGGCGCCTGTCTCGTCGAGGTGGGTGAGCTTGCTCATGGGCCCTCCTATCCGTTCGCCTCGAGCGAAGTCGAGAGGCCGGTGCATGGTGTCTCGACTTCGCTCGACACGAACGGGTCCGTGCTACTCTGACCCGATGAGGGCGCGGGTGGCACTGGCGATATCGTCAGCGCGCATCAGGCTCTCGCCCACGAGGAAGGTGCGCACGCCCGCAGCGGCGAGGCGGTCGCAGTCGGCACGGGCGTTGATGCCGCTCTCACCGACCAGCAGCGTGCCTTTTGGGGCGAGCGGGGCGAGGCGCTCGGTGACGGCGAGACTGGTGGTGAAGGTCTTGAGGTCGCGGTTGTTAACCCCGATGAGGCGCGATTGGAGGTGCACAGCGGCGCGTTCCATTTCGTCCTCGTCGTGCACTTCGACCAGCACATCCATGCCCTGTTCACGCGCTGCCCCTTCGATTTCGGCCATCTGAGCGTTGTCGAGCGCGGCAACGATGACCAGAATCGCATCGGCCCCGATGGCGCGCGCTTCGAGGCATTGCCACGGATCGACCATGAAGTCCTTGCGCAGGACCGGCAGGGCGCAGGCGGTGCGTGCGGCGACAAGGTAATCCTCATGCCCCTGGAAATAGGGCGCATCGGTGAGGACGGAGAGGCAGGCGGCGCCCCCGGCTTCATATTCGGCGGCGTGCTGCCCTGGGTGGAAATCCGCGCGGATCAGGCCCTTGGAGGGGCTGGCC
>JBJTSG010000263.1:0-7160 GCA_046076505.1 Erythrobacter sp.
GGGCAGGGCTTCCGCTGCCGCATCGGCAACGATGGGCGGATCTCCGCCATCGACTATGGCGGGGCGGGCACGAGCGGCTCCGCCGACAGCCAGTGGAGCGACGACGCCTACGCGACCGCGCGCGGCAACATCGGCGGCACCGTCCGTCCCGACATCGCCGTGCAGGAGACGACCGTCGCGCCCGGCCGCGGCATGGCGGCGGTCGCCACGAGCCGGATGCCGGCCTATCCCGGCGGGCCGATCCCGGGCGAGGACATCCCCGAGAACGCGCCCGCAGCGGGCGACTGGTAAGCCTCAGCGCCCGTCGGCGTCGTAGCTCGGCAGGCCCCATTCACAGCGGATCGCGGCGCTCCTCAGCGCGAAGCCGCAGGCGAAGGCGAGCGCCCAGGCGGCCGCATCCGGCACGCCGAGGAGCGGCGCGGCGAGCATCCCCGCAACGCTCAACGCCGAGGTCAGCGCCGCGGGGGTGACGTAGAGCTCGGGGCTCATGATGATCGAGGGGCGGCCCGCCACCACGTCGCGGATGATCCCGCCGACGCAGCCGGTGATGATGCCCATCAGGGCTGCAGGCACCGGCGGGATGCCGTAGGCCAAGGCCTTGGCGCTGCCGAGCACCGCGTAAGCCGCGAGCCCGGCGCCGTCGGCATAGGCGAAGCCCTTGCCCTCCCACCACCTGACGGGCGTGAACCACGCGATCAACGCGGTGCCGAGGCACACGGCGGCGACCCAGGGATCGTCGATCCAGAACACCGGCGCGCGGATCAGCAGGTCGCGCACCGTCCCGCCGCCGACCCCGGTGACGAGCGCGAAGAAGGCCATCGTCACGAAGGTCTGCCTGAGCCTCGCCGCCAGCACCGCGCCCGACAGCGCGAAGAGCGCGATGCCGGCAAGGTCGAGCCAGTCGAGGATCGGGGTGAGGACCGTGGGGGTCACGGCGCCGCCCGCGGCCGCGCCTTGCGGCGGCGGAACATGAGGACGCAGCCGATCAGCGCGCCGGTCAGCGAGAGCGCGGCGAAGAGGATCAGGATCGGGTGGCTGGTGTCCTCGCGTTCGGACAGGTCCATGATGTGCAGGCCCCAGGCGAAGTCGAAAGCCCGCCACCAACGGGTGCGCACCGCCTCGATCTCGCCGGTGTCGCGCCCGACGTAGACGCTGGTGCCGTCAGCCAGTCGGACCTGCCACACGGCGACCGGGCGGCGGAAATCTGGCGGGGTCCGGTCGGCAGGGAAGAGCGTGACGCGCTCCACCTTGTCGCCGCCGATGATCCGCTCGGCGACCAGTGCGCGTGCGGCGGCGGCATCGAGCGCGGGGATCGCTGCGCCGGTCGCGAAGTCCACCCGCCGGGTCTCGTCCTTCAGGCTGGTCAGGATCGCCACCGCGCGGTACCCCTGCATGACGACGCGCATCTCCTTCAGCCCTGCGTCCGGCCCAGCCAGCGTGCTGCCCGGCAGCGCCAACGGCACGGGTTCGGCCTTGATCCGCAGATGCTCGCCGCGCACTGTCTCGATCGGGCGCAGGGTCATGAACAGCCCCGTCGCGAGCCACATGGCGATCGGCACGCCGACCAGCCAGCCGAGCCAGATGTGCCATTTGGCGAGACTGCGCATGGAAGGGATCGACATTCCGGTTACTCGTTCTTGCGAGGAGCCGAAGGCGACACGGCAATCCACGGACCCTCGCGCTCCACTTGGACCGCCGGTCCATGGATTGCTTCGCCTGCGGCTCGCAATGACGGAGTGATGTTAACGGTGCAAGACTTCGCCGATCGCATCGGCCGCCGCGATGCAGTCGAGGTCCGCCCAGCGCGGTCCCATGACCTGCATGCCGCAGGGCAGCTCCGCGCCGAGATAGGTGCCGGCGCCGATCGGCAGCACGGTGGCGGGCAGACCCGGGAAGGTCGCAAGGCCTGCCCAGACGAGCCCCTTGCCGGCCGGCTCCTCCACCTCGTCGATGATGAGCGGCGCGCGGAACACTGCTGTCTCGGCATGGGGCACCGCGAGCACGGGGGCGGGCGGGGCGAGCACGAAGTCGTAGCTTTCGAACAGCGCCTCCCACTGCGCGGCGCAGGCGGCCTGCGCGTTCATCAGCGCGAACCAGTCGGAGGCCGTCGCGCGCGTGCCGTCAGGTGCGGGGGCACCGCCCGACATGGCGATGTTCATCATCTTGAGGTAGCTCTTGTGATGCGCGGCGATGTCGGGGAGCAGCTCGGTGCTGCGCTCGATCCGCAGCCCGGCGCGCGCAAGCGTTTCGAGCGCGGCCTCGGTGGGTGCGCGCACGCCGGCGTCGACCGGCGCACCGGGCAGGTCGGTGAGCGCGAGCAGGCGGCAATGCTTCAGCGGCTTGGCGCGCCGGCGCAGCGGCACCTCGGCCCCGGCCTCGGTAAGCGCCGCCAAGTCGGCAGCGTTGCGGGCAAGGGGGCCGGCGATCGACAGCGGCCCGTCGGCGGCGGCGAGGAAGCCCTCGCGCCGCGACATGCCGGGGAACTCGTGACCGTGCTTGGGGACGAGCCCCCAGGTTGTCTTGTGCCCCCATACCCCGCTGAAATGCGCGGGTACCCGCACCGATCCGCCGATGTCGGTGCCGTAGTCGCAGGGCACCATCCCGCTCGCGACAGCCGCGGCGCTCCCGCCTGAGGATCCGCCGGGGGAGCGGCCTGTGTCATGCGGATTCAGGGTGCGGCCGTACACCGGATTGAAGCTCTGCCAGTCGGTGAGGTCGACCGGCACGTTGGTCTTGCCGACGATCACCGCGCCCGCCGCCTTCAGCCGCCTGACGAGCAGCGCGTCCCCGGGCGCGCGCAAGTCCCTGAAGCGCGGGTGGCCCCAGGTCGTGGGGAGACCGGCGACGTCGAAGCTTTCCTTGATCGTCATCGGCACGCCGAACAGCGGCTGGTCGTCGCGCGGGCCCGCGGCATCCATCGCGCGCGCGGCGGCGACCGCGCGCTCGAAATCGGGAACGACCACGGCGTTGATCTCGGCGTCGCGCTCGGCGATGCGCCCGATCGCCGCCTCGACTGCCTCCACCACGCTCATCCGGCCGGCGCGGATCGCCGCCGAAGTGGCAAGGGCGCCCTGCTCGCGGGTCAGCTCTGGATAGGCCATCGGTCGGTCCTCTCGTGTGTCATGGGAGCCGCAGCGTGTCGGCGGCGATCCGCGCCTCGATGTCGACGGGCAGGTAGAGACCCTCGCCGTGGGCGGTGATCACGCCGGTGGCGACCTTCACGATCTCCACCCGGTACGATAACGGTCCGTCCTTGCGCTGCGCGATGGCACGGTCGATCTTGGCGCGCAGCTTGGCGAAGTCGCCCTCGAAGTTCTGCTTCAGCGCATCGGCGATGGTCCCTTGGAAATCGGCCGAGTTGGCGAGCGCAAAGAGCAGGTCCTGGGTCTTCAGCGAGGTGTCGCCGGTGATCTGCACGTCGGCAAAGCCCACCTCGCGCGAGCCAGCCCGGTTGACCGGCTTCGCGGTCAGCCAGATCGTCCCCTTGGCGCGCGGCACGAGCGCGAGGTCGGTGGTCGCGTCGAAGGCCGCTCCGACGGCGATGCGCCCCCCTTCGGTGCCGTAGACCGTCACCTTGTCGAAGCGCGCCTTCACCGTCCCCAGGTCGCCGAGGACGAAGGGTCGCAGGGCGCGCTTTGCCAGCGCCTTGGCGATGACGGGTTCGAGCACCGCATAATCCGCGATGATCGGCAGGTGGAGGCTGGCGCTGCCGGGCGTGCCGGCGAACGGGGCGAGCGGGGGCAGACGCGTGGGGGCGGGCGGTGCGGGCCTATCGCCGACCTTGGTCTCCACCTTCGCATCGATGCCAAGCTGCGCGACCAGCTTGCGTCCCTCGATACGGTAGCCCCCGTAGCGCACCCGTTCAGGTGTGATCCGCGCCCACACCGCAGGATTTGCGTGGTTCAGCTCGAGCACCGTGTGCCCGGCCCGCCACCCGCGTTCGGCCGCGTCGCGCAAGGGCACCTTCGCAAGCTCGGCGGCGAGCGCCCGCTCGACATCGCCGCGCACCTTGGCAAGCTCGCTGTCGGCCGCGCGGGTGAAGGTCACGCGCCGCCCTAGGAAGTCGATTCCCGGCTCGCGCGACCAGGCGTAGGCGATCTTTGGCTGGCCGGCGAGCCGCCAGTCGCGGGTGATGTCGAGCCTGATCGCCAGCCGGAAGTCGGCCGCCCCCGTCGCGGTCTTGCCCTTGAGCACCCCGGCGACATCCGAGGCACGCACCGTGGCGCTGACCGGGAGGGTCACGACCAGTTCCTGCCCCCCGCCTGTCACCCGCACCCGTCCGCGGATCGCCGCGCCGGTGATGTCGCACTTGATCTTGGGCGTCTGGATCCGGACCACCGCAAGGTCGACCTTTTTCGGCGAGAGGCACTCGGTGTCGTTTTCGCGGATCGCCCAGAGCCGCCGCGGCAGTTCGGCTTCGAGCTTGCGCTCGAGGTCGCCGAGGTCGAGCGCGAGCGCGGCGGCGATGGTCGAGGTCTCCTGCCGGAAGACGACCGGATCGGCGGCGCGGGGCGGCGGGGCGAAGGCCTCGCTGTCGCCCGAACAGGCGACCATCGTCGGCACGAGGGCCATCCACCCGGCGATCGGCATCAGGCGCCGCATTCCCACCAGCATCTCCCCGTGGTCCGCTCCCGCTAGCGGGATAGCCGATCAGGTGCCCGCGTCAACGCGGTGCGCGCAGGAACGCGCCCAGTCCGAGGCCGAGCCCGAGGATCGGCGAGGCGCCGTAGCCGATCAGCGGCCAGGGGAAGGGGGCGAGCAGGGCGGCGAGGGCGAGCCCGGCAAGCAGGCCTGCGAGCGCGACGCCCTCGGTGCGGCCGGGGGTTGAAGCGGCGAGCAGCAGGGGCGCCGCTCCGAAGACGAGCGCGCCCAGCACAGCCGCGCCGAGCGGTGCGGTCAGCCACACCTGGGGAACGACGTTCTCGGAGAAGACCTGCGGTGCGAGCGTTCCGGCGTGGAAGGTCAGTACGGCAAGCGCCGTGGCCGCGGCCGCGACAAGCGCAAAGGCAAGGCTGCGCTGTGTCGACGCCAGCGCCGCACCTGCCGCCGCGAGGCCGACGAGCGCGCCCGCATCGGGCTGGAGTGCGAGCGCTGCCGCCGCCAATGCGAGCAGCACCGGGCCGACACGCGGCGCACCCGCGGCGATGACGGCGATAAGCGGGAGGAGCAGGCTGCCCGAATGCAGCTGCACCGGCCCTGCCGGCAGCCAGCGCGCGACGCCCCCGACCTGCGGTCCGGTCAGCAGGGGCAGGAACAGCACCCCCACCGCGGCAGCCGCAAGTCCGAGGCGCGCTTCGGGCCGTGCCGGCAGTCGCCCCCACAGCGCAAAGGCGAGCGCCAGCACCAGCGCGCCCGCGTTCACCGCGATCAGCCGGACGGGCGCGCCGAAGGCGGCAAGGTAGGCGAGGCCCCCGAGCGAGGGCAGCAGCAGGGCGAGGGCAGCGCGCCAGCGACCGGAAATGTGCGGTGCCACCCCCCGGCGGCTTACATGTGGATCGGCTTGCCGGTCACCGCCATCGCCGCTTCCTTGAAGGCCTCGGCGTGGGTCGGGTGGGCGTGGCAGGTATAGGCGATGTCCTCGGACGTCGCGCCGAACTCCATTGCCTGCGCGGCCTGGGCGATCATCGTGCCCGCGAGGCTGTTGATCATCCACACGCCGACCACGCGGTCGGTCTCGGCGTCGGCGATGACCTTGACGAAGCCATCGGTGTCGCGGTTGGCCTTGGCGCGGCTGTTGGCCATCATCGGGAACTTGCCGACCTTGACCGCGAGGCCGCGCTCCTTGGCCTGTTCCTCGCTGATGCCGACACCGGCGATTTCGGGCGCGGTGTAGACGACGCTGGGGATCACGTCGTGGTTCACGATGCCGGTAAGGCCCGCGATGTTCTCGGCAACCGCGATACCTTCATCCTCGGCCTTGTGGGCGAGCATCGGGCCGGGGACGACGTCGCCGATCGCCCAGATGTTCGGCACGGCGGTGGCGAAATCGTGGTCGATCTCGATCTGGCCGCGGTTGTTCGTGCTGAGCCCCGCCTTTTCGAGCGCGAGCCCGTCGGTGTTGGCGCGGCGGCCGATGGCGACGAGCACGTGACTGGCGGTGATCGACTGCGCCTCGCCGCCTGCGGCGGGCTCGACGGTAAGGGTGACGGTCTTGCCGTCGACCGAAGCGCCGGTGACCTTCTGGCCGAGCATCAGGGTCATGCCCTGCTTCTTGAAGATCTTGCCCGCTTCCTTGCGGACCTCGCCGTCCATGCCGGGGAGGAGCTGGTCGAGGAATTCGATGACGGTGACCTTGGCGCCGAGGCGCCGCCACACGCTGCCGAGCTCGAGGCCGATGACGCCCCCGCCGATCACCACGAGATGCTCGGGCACCTCGTCCAGGTCGAGCGCGCCGGTGCTGTCGACGATCCGCTTGCCGGCATTGTCTACAGGGACGCCGGGGAGGGGGGTGACGGAAGAGCCGGTGGCGATCACGATGTCCTTGGCGGTGACCTTCTGGCCCGCCACATCGACGGTGTGCGCATCCTCGAAGGCGGCATGGCCCTTGAGCCAGGTCACCTTGTTCTTCTTGAACAGGAATTCGATCCCGCCAGTCAGCTCGCCCACGGCCTTGGTCTTTTCGGCCATCATCTTGCCGAGGTCCAAGGTCGGCGTGGCGGTGATGCCCCAGGTCGCGAAGTGGCCGCCGGCGGCTTCCTCGAAGAGTTCCGAGCCGTGCAGCAGCGCCTTGGAAGGGATGCACCCCACGTTGAGGCAGGTGCCACCGAGCGTGGCGCGGCTCTCGACGCAGGCGGTTTTCAGCCCCAGCTGCGCCGCGCGGATCGCCGCGACATAACCGCCGGGACCGGCACCGATGACAAGGACGTCGTAGTCGTAAGTATCAGCCATTCTTCTTCTCCGTCATCCCGGCGAAGGCCGGGATCCAGGGCCTCCGGGGACAGGATGTGCCGCTCTGGGCCCCGGCCTTCGCCGGGGTGACGGAAGGAGAGCAAGGGATCTGTCCTTCCACTGATCCATTGCGCCCGCCATTGTGCGTCATCCCGGCGCCGAGCGTGCGTGAAACGCGCGCGAGGGAACAGGCCTGGACCCAGGTCACGGCTGCCCGTGCGGGACGCAGCTCAGATGCACCGAGCATCGGCTCGGGACGCGCATAGCCGGGG
>JBJTSG010000264.1:0-3987 GCA_046076505.1 Erythrobacter sp.
GTCGAAGCCGCGCCGCCAGATCACGAAGGCGTAGGTGGCGAGCACGCAGGGCACGCCGATCACGAGTTCGGTCCATTCGGGAAGGAAGGTGAAGGCATAGCCGACCACCACCGCGGGCGCGGCGGCGTGGACCAGCGCCCAGCGCCAGTTGGAAACCGGCGCGCCGAGCAGCTTCTTCAGGAGCAGCGCCTTGATGAGGGAGGAGGTGGCAAGCGCGATCAGCAGCGCGCCCGCCGCGCCGGCCGCCTGGTAGCCGCGCGGCAGACCGAGGTGGCGGGTGAGCTGGATGAGCGCGATCGTGAGCACCGCCTGCAAAGCGATGATCCCGACCGAGATCGCGAGATTGCGCTTCCTTGCGATGTAGACGAGCACGCTCTCCGAGACGACCGCCATCGAGGCGACCACCTCGGCGGCGAGGAGGAAGGCCAGCGCGGCGGTGCCGGCGACGTAGTCCGGCCCCCACAGCCCCATGACGGCCTCGCCCGGCACGCCGAGCACCAGCGCGATGCCGAGCTGGACGGCGATGATCCAGAACCCCACCTGCCGCACCTGCGCGGCGATCGCGGCCATGTTGCCCTCGCGCAGGTTCTTGGTGATCACCGGCGAGAGGATCGGCTCGAAACTGGTCTTCAGCTTCTGCGGCAGCGAGGCGATCTGCTGCGCGGCGTAGTAGATGCCAACCGCCGATGGCGGCGCGAACAGGCCGAGGATGAAGATGTCGAGAAGCCGCGTGCCGCGCTCGATCGCGTCGGCGCCGACCAGCGGAAAGGCGCGGCCCGACATCTTCAGCATGGTCGCGGGGTGCGGGCTCCAGGCGCGCGGCAGGCCGTAGGTCTTCAGGAACGGCCAGAGCGCGGTGAGGAGCCCTGCAAAGATCGAGGCGATGTAGGCGAGCGCAAGGCCGCTCTCGCGGGTGGCGGGGATGAAGAAGAACACGCCCGCGCCGATCGAGATGGTCCACGGCTCGATCACTGCCCGCGCGCGCACGGTCGTCGCGATGTCGAAGCGGTAGGCCTGCGCTGCCAGCAGGATCTCGGTGACGGCGAAGGCGGGGAGGGTGGCGACAAGCCAGATGTCCCACTTCGAGTTCATCCCGTTGGGGAACATCGGCTCGGGAAAGACCAGCAGGATGCCCGCGGCGATCGCGGCGTAGATCAGCGCGAGGAGGATGCCGTCGTAGACGAGGTTGGTCTCCGCCGCCCGGTTCTCGCCCGCGCCTTCGGAGAGGCGCTGCGCGAGGCCGCGCTTCTCGCCCAGCGAGCAGACCAGCGCGACGATCTCGATCAGCACCAGCGCCGAGGCGAAGCGCCCCAGCGCCTCCGCACCGTAGAGGCGGGTGGCGATGACGAGGAAGGGGATGCGCGCGATGAGGCGGACGACGAAGCCGAGCGTGTTGGTCCGCCCGCCCTTGGCGAGCGCGGCGAGGTCGTCGGTGTCGCCGCCATCGATCGCGGCGGTCGCAGGCGCGGGGCTGTCGCTCACGGAGCGGCGTCCCGTTCGGCCTTGAGGGGGCGCGCGAGAAGGCTCGCCACGACCTTGCGCGCGTCCTCGCCCTTGAGGATCGCGTCGACCGCGGCGACGATCGGCATGGGGATGGCGCGGCTGGCGGCGAGTTCGGCGAGGACGGGCGCGGTGTGCGCCCCTTCGGCGACAGTGCGGCGGTCGGCCATGAGGTCGGCGGCGGACGCGCCTTCGCCCAGCGCCTTGCCGAGGCTGAAGTTGCGGCTCGAGGTCGAGGAGCAGGTGAGCACGAGATCGCCGAGGCCGCACAATCCGCTGAGCGTCTCGGCCCGCGCGCCCAGTGCCTCGCCGAAGCGCAGCATCTCGGCATAGCCCCGCGCGATCAGCGCGGCGCGGGCGTTCTGGCCGAGGGCCAGGCCGTCGACCACCCCGCAGGCGATCGCGAGCACGTTCTTGACCGCCCCGCCGATCTCCGCGCCGGTCACGTCGTCGGAATAATAGGGCCGGAAAGCGGGCCGGGCGAGGGCGGGCGCGAGCCGCTCCCATTGCGCATTGCCGCCCCCGCAGGCGAGGGTCACGGCGGTGGGGAGGCCGGCGGCGACCTCGTGCGCGAAGGTCGGGCCGGACAGGACCGCAATCGCGCTCCCCGGCGAGGCCTCGCGCGCGACGTCGTTCATCAGCTTGCCCGTGCCCGCCTCGATGCCTTTCGAGCACAGGACGAGATCGCGCGGCGCGCGGGCGAGGCCGGAGAGCACCTTGCCCAGCACCTGCGCCGGGGTGACGACCAGCACGGTGTCGAGCCCCGCGAGGTCGGCAAGGTCGCCGGTCGCCCGGATCGTCGCGGCAAGCCCGGCGGAGGGCAGGTAGAGCGGGTTGCGGTGTTCGGCGTTGATCGCCGCCACCACTTCGGGCTCGTAGGCCCACAGCAGCACCTCGCGTCCATCGGCGGCGAGCATCTGCGCGAGCGCGGTGCCCCAGGCGCCCGCGCCGATCACGCCGATGGTCGGAAGCGACGTCACGCCTTCACCCCTGCGCCGCGCACCGCCTCGGCGGCCGGATCGAGCGGCCAGCGGGGCCGTGCGACGAAATCGAGCGGGTCGCCCGCGAAGTTCGCCCCTTCCGCCGCGAGCCGCTCGCAGCCCGCCCAGGCGATCATCGCGGCATTGTCGGTGCACAGCGCCAGGGGCGGGGCGGTGAAGCGCATCGCGTTCCTCGCCGCGAAGTCCTCGAGCGCGCCGCGGATCGTCTTGTTGGCGGCCACTCCGCCTGCGACGACCAGCGCCGGAAAGGGGCCTGCCCTATCGAGCGCCAATCCCAGGCGGTCGATCAGGCACTCGACCGCGGCCTGCTGGAAGCTCGCGCAGATGTCCGCGTCGCAATGTGTGCCGCTCTCGTGGGCCCGCAGCACCGCGCTCTTGAGGCCCGCGAACGAGAAGTGCGGTTCGCCGGAACCCTTGAGGGGGCGGGGCAGCGGCACCGCGCGTGGATCGCCCTCGCGCGCCAGCCGCTCGACCGCAGGCCCGCCCGGATATCCGAGCCCGAGGATCTTGGCGGTCTTGTCGAAGGCCTCGCCCAGAGCGTCGTCGATGGTGGTGGCGAGGCGGCGATACTGGCCCACGCTCTCGACGGCGAGGATCTGGCAATGCCCGCCCGAGACGAGCAGCAGGAGATAGGGAAAGCCCAGCCCCGCGTCTGCCAGCCGGGGCGAGAGCGCATGTCCCTCGAGATGGTTCACCGCGATCAGCGGCTTGCCCGAGGCCATCGCCAGCGCCTTGGCGCTGACCAGCCCGACCATCACCCCGCCGATCAGCCCCGGACCCGCCGTGGCGGCGATGGCGTCGACATCGGCAAGGCCGACCCCCGCCTCGCCCATCACCCTCTCGAGCATCGGTGCGAGCCGTTCGGCATGGGCGCGTGCGGCGATCTCGGGGACGACGCCGCCATAGGGGGCGTGCTCGGCCTCCTGGCTCGCGATCGCCTGCGCGAGGATCGTGCCGTCGCCGCGCACCAGCGCGACCGCGGTCTCGTCGCAGCTCGACTCGATGCCCAGGACAAGCGGCCCATCAGAGGTGTGCGTTGACGCTCCCATCCGGCTTCCATCTAGTATTTGTGCGGGCTAGGGCAAGCGCAGCCAGGACTGACGCTTCCGCACCGCGCCCCAAACTCCGCCTCGGCACCCGCAACTCCCCGCTCGCGATGGCGCAGGCCTACGAGACCCGCGCCCGTCTGTGCGCCGCGCACGGCTGGGCCGAGGAGGAGGTCGAGCTCGTCCCCGTCCTGGCGAGCGGCGACAAGGTGCTCGATCGCCCGCTCGCCGAGATCGGCGGCAAGGCACTGTGGACCAAGGAGCTAGACCAGTGGCTCGGCGAGGGGCGGATCGACGTCTCGGTGCATTCGGCCAAGGACGTCGAGACGATCCGCCCGGCGGAGTTCCACTTCCCGGCCTTCCTGCCGCGCGCCGACCGCCGCGACTGCCTCGTGGGCGCGGCGAG
This sequence comes from Erythrobacter sp., assembly GCA_046076505.1. Taxonomy (GTDB): domain Bacteria; phylum Pseudomonadota; class Alphaproteobacteria; order Sphingomonadales; family Sphingomonadaceae; genus Erythrobacter. Next base: position 3,954 of record JBJTSG010000264.1, read on the forward strand.
CATCGCCGCCATCCCGCAAGGCGCGGTCGTCGGC
>JBJTSG010000265.1:0-5441 GCA_046076505.1 Erythrobacter sp.
GCGGTGTGCAGTCTGCGCATCAGCGCGGCGAGCTCTTGCGGGCGTATCTGAGCCGGTTCCGAATGGAGCCTTGTCTCGATATCCTTGACGCGGAATGTGACGAGCATCTTTGCCTCCTGTCGCTGCTCGTCTCCTCCATCCCCCTTTCCTTTCTCCCTTCCTGAGCTTGTGGCTGAATGCCCACAAGGGGTCTCGTCCAGCCTGAGGATTTCCGGTCGGCCCATTGTCCGGATGCAGCCGCTGGCGCGGCAGCGATGCCCGCAAGATGCGAAGCATCGAGCACGGGCAATGCGCGCCGGGCCAAGGTAAAAGTGCGGCTGATCCATTCAGGGATCGCGATGCTCGCGTCAGCGGGCAAAGGGGGTTCGATGCCCCCAGAGCCCGCCCCTTGCGCAAAAGAAGAACGGAAGGCCCCGGCATAAGCCGGAGCCTTCCGAAAAGCGCTCAGCCGAAGGTGCGCGAGCGCGTTTGCGCCTGATCGCTGATGCGGCGGATGTGCAGCGGCACGCCAGCCTGACGGAGGCGCTGTGCAAGGTTCGACTGGATGCCGGATCCTTCTCCGATGATCGCTTCAACCGGGTTCAGTTTGACGATGCTCTCGTTGCGCAGGAACGGAGCGCGGTTGCCGTGGCGCTGGTCGGGAACGAACAGGATCGTGTTGACCCCGTTCTGCTGCGCCCATGCACCCGCCATGGCGTCGACGCCCTTGCGCATGCCGGTCGTGCCCAGGACCATGTTCGGGATCCGGGACTTGATGTCGTCGAGGATAGCCCAGATCATCGCAAAATCGTGCCAATCCTTCTGTCCACCTGACACGATCACCAGCGGGCCATCGGGCTGGAATTGCGCCCTGCGATCCTTGGCGCGTGCTGCGAGGAAATCGCGTGCCTGCACCTGGCTTGCGGTCACCCCGTTCTTGCTGACTTGCGATCCCCGTGCGGCCGTGAAGGGGCGACCGGTTTCGACGCGGTAGACGTCCGCTGCATGATCGCGCATCGCCTCGAGCGCTTCCCGGCACCCTTGCAGTGTCTGGCAGAGCTGTTGCGTTTCCTCGAGCTCGACAGCGTAGATTTCCGAAGGGTCGAAGTGGCGTGCCATTTCGCCCAGCTTCTTTGCAGCATCGTCCTCGCGTCCTTCAGCCAGGCGTGCGGTCATGTGAAAGGAGTTGACCATGCCCCAGGCGAGCTGCTGCGCGAATTCTTCCATGCGCGTGTCCTTGAGGACATCGAAGATCGTTCCGATTGCCATCTCCACGGCGCGGCGCGCCATGTCGGGATCCGGCATCTCGGCGGCGATTGGAGCCTCGATGATGTTGAGCTTGGCCAGATCGCTGTGCTCGAGAAACGCCCCGTCGTAGGATTCCGTGATCCCTTCACGTGCATCGGCGAGATTGATCCGTGCCTGAGCCAGATCTGCGAACGAGTTGAAAACAGTCATAAACGCCTCCGATTTTTGAAATCGTCCCCTCATTGGGAACAGCCAAAAACCCATCGGGCCGGACGAACCGTGTCAGGGACGGCGAGCTCGTCTCGCCGCCGCCTTGGCGGGCGTGGGGGAACCGATTTTCTGCGTGGTGGCTGGCGCGCAGCGACACAGCCCCCCCGCTGAAAATTGGGGGGACCGCGATCCTTGACTAAGGGACGACCGCCGATAGGTTTCGGCAGGTGTTCCTGTGTGTGTGTGTGGAAGAGACGTTCCCGCCCCCGAGCAAGAGAGACGAAGGCAGGCCCGGTCAGGCGCATCAGCGCCACACCGGGCCGCCCCTTCGGCCCTGCGAAGGGGTTACAGCGGGAACACCACCAATCTTGAAAGGCCGTTTGGCGGGGCTGGTCGGCAGGCGACGGACTGTCAGGGACGATGCCGCGAAGCCGGCGTCGCCGCCGTGCGGGTGGTGAAGGCAAGCGCAGCGAGAGCCTGAGCCGATCCTTGACCGGACGGAGGATGCCGAATGACCCGCCTGCGCGACACGGCGCGCATTACGGTCTGAAAGCTCCGACGGCGAACGCCTTCCTGACAAGGATAAGGCGCGTTCGCGGGTAAGGGGCGCTGCCCTGCCCGGACGGGCGGCGGCGCCGGTTTGCGGCAGAGCAGCCCCCGCGTTCAGCGAATGAGCCCATTGTCGGACCCCGCATTGGCGCTATGCTCGAGTGATGGCCGTCTGGCAGTTCGTCATCAACCTGATCCCCGCCTCTGCGGCGCGTATCGCAGGGGTCGACGCTGCACGGATGAGCCGCAAGCAGCTCGACGAGGTTGTTCTGGCGCTGCCAATCGCAGAGGCGAGTGCGCTATTTGCGAAGCTCGACATGTTGCTGCCCGAGAAACCGCGATCCTACACCGGTCTCCGGGTGTGGGGCGACGAACCTGCTGACGACATCCAGGTGAGCTTCGATGAGCAATTCATCGAAGAAATCCAGGTCCGCTTCGATGTGGCAAATCTCTCTCTGCCATTGATCGGCGGTGTCTGCGACCTCGCGCGGCATTTTGACTGCGTCTTTGCAACGCCGGAGGGCGCGATCATTCAGCCAAGCAGGGAAGCTGTGATCAGGACAGTCCTGCAATCAGACGCAGCGCATTTCGTGCAAGACCCGCAGGGGTTTATCGAAAAAGCGGTCCGTCTGGATCGGAAGGACCGATAGGGCCCTTTGGCAGTGCCTTGCCACATTCCGTGGGAAGCCATGACCCATAGTTGAAGCGGGCAGGCAGCTTCGTTCTTTTGGGCCCATATCGAACAGTCGGGCTTGTCAGAGCAGAACTGTCGGGCAACACTCACTTCATGAACATTCGACCCGAGACCCCTGAAGACATCAAATCTATTAGAGCGCTGACTGATGCCGCTTTTGCGGGAGTCGAGCACAGCAGCCAGACCGAAGGCGCTATCGTTGATGCTCTCAGGAAAGACGGAGCCCTCTCACCATCTCTTGTTGCCGAACAAGGGGGTTCGATCATAGGTCATGTTGGATTTTCGCCAGTGCTGATCGATGGCGAGGATCTTGGCTGGTTTGGCCTCGGCCCCGTTTCGGTCACACCAAGCCTTCAACGCGGCGGGGTGGGCTCGGCCTTGGTAAAAGAGGGACTTAAGGTGCTGACGAACCGAGCCGCGCAAGGATGCGTCGTGCTTGGTGATCCGGAGTATTATGGCAGGTTCGGCTTCACCAGCGATCATGCCCTTCGCTATGGTGAGGTCCCTGCCGAGTATTTCCAGTCATTGGTGCTGACCGGTGAACCTGTCGCCGGCGAGGTGACCTATCACGTCGCGTTCGAAGCAACCTGACACGACGGTATGCTTACCAACCACAAGCGGCCACGAGCGACTTTCCGGCTCGATCCCGAACGCGGCCCGTCGGCTTTCCCTCGCTTCTGAGAAATTCCGGCCATTCAGCAACCGACACATTTCGGTCGGTCAAAGGCTATTTTGACACCATCAAAGCCTGCTTCCGGCTTGGCGGGTGACTGCCGAACCGCTGTTACGCGTCTGTTTGACACAGATAGCAATTGCCAGCCAAGCCAGCAGGCAGATCCACCCAAAAATGTCGCCAATCCGAACGTAGAGTGGAGGGGAGGCCAAAGCTGGCGGTAATTGACCAACAAGTTGGCCAACGTGCGCGCCGCTGCGGCGCTCGGCGATTATGCGCCCATAGGGGTCGGTTAACGCGCTTATTCCGTCGCGAGCCGTTCGCGCGACGGCGAAGCCGCCTTCAATTCCGCGAATGGCTGCTACCCGCATCATCATGTCAGCATCGACGTCAAAGTCATAGGCGGGCACCAGCATCGCCCTCGCACCTTCGGACGCATAACGCCGAGCAAGCGTTGGAAAGTGCATGTCCTTGCAGATGGCAATACCCGTGCGCTGCGCAGGCACACCGATCAAAAGATCACGGTTTCCGGGGCTAAGGTCCCCTTCGAGCCCCGGGACCAGGTGCTGTTTGACGTAGTTGGAACTTGTGCCGTCCGGCAGGAACGCCAATGCATTGTTCGTGGCTACCTGCCCGTTGTCGACTACCACACCGATGACGATCGTTGCCTCGCGTTCGCTGGCGAGTGCAGACAGCGCCATGCGCGCTTGGCTCAATCCTGCCTCGTCAGCGCGAAGAATTGCCTCGGGCAGCACGACGGTAACACCCGGTCGCGCGGCGCGGTCAAGCGCAGCCCCATAAGTATCGGTAAATTCACGCCAATCGCGCCGCGCGGGTCTGTTACCATCCGCTGAGATCATCACTACGACAGGGCCAGTCGCGGGCGGGGCAGAATCTATGCGGACGACGCCAAACCCAACCGCAGCGATGCTTGTCACGACTGCCAAGGTGATCGCTTGCGGTAACAAGCGAATGGATTTTGCTCCTGACATATACGCAATGGCTAACCCAGCGGCAGAGCCGGGGAGCAGAACGACAAACGTGATCAGTGGCAATCCGCCCAAGCTGGCAAGCTGTTGGACGGCCAGAATGCGGCCTTGGGAATAGGCAAGGCTGCCCATGCTGCCATGCGGTGAAAAGTGAATGAGCAGCGTATCAATGGCAGCCCACGATAAAGGCAAGATGAGCGCAGCCATAACCGCATTCACCCGCTCCGCCGCCGCTGCAGCGAGTTTGAGCGTGCTGCTCCACCCTATTGCATAGGCTATGGCAATCACGACTGCTGCTGCGACAGACCCGGTCTCGACGCGATAGCTAAGCGAAAGCGCACTCGCGGACAGTCCTATCAATAGCCCGACGGCCCATCGCATTCGCTGCGGTGCCATAAGCATCGCTGCTAGTGCGGGCGCTGGGGCGAGCCATGTTGTCCACCAAATGGGATTGTTGGAATATCCTATTGCGAGAAGGCCCCCTGCCAGCAACGCCGGCGTGACGATAACCAACGCTAGGGGGGGCCTCGACCGCAATGAACTCATCCAGCGAATGGTGCATGACGTTCGCGTTCATGTCCAGCAGAGCGATAGATCGGAGTCGCAACAAGAGCTTGCGTGATCCAGTCCGCAAAAGCCGCCCTTCCGTAAACCTTCTATGACCGGTCATTTGGCAAGCTCACAACATCGCCAAAAAGCCGACATGCCGAGTGAACCGGCGTCTCTCCGAGACGTCCGCACCGGAAGCGGCTCCCGCAGGAGCTGCGGTCCGACAGGCCTGGTTGGTCGCGCGCCGAGGCGGCGGCATTTGTCGCCGACCGTGCGCGCGGCAAACAGGCCGCGAGCGGCGGGACCGAGAGCCAGCGGGGCTAACGGAAACGCAAGGCCCGGGCGAAGCCCGAGCCGCTGGAAAAGCTCCGCTCCTTATGGTCGCAGCGCGTAAGCGCGGTGCGCGGCCAAATGCGTCAGCGATCGTCACCCGAAGGGCCGAGACCCTTCAGGGGCTCGGTGAAGCCACGGGCGCATTGAGGCCCGCGAAGATGGGGCACAAGCGCACGAGGCGGAATAGAGCGCGGTCCCGGCCAGAGTTCGGTAGACG
>JBJTSG010000266.1:0-16742 GCA_046076505.1 Erythrobacter sp.
CTGCCGTGAACGCGTCCGACGTCCCGGCCTGCTGGCTCGTCGTCAATCCGGCGAGCGGCAGCAACGATGCGAAGTCGACCGACACCCTTGCCGCCGCGCTCACCGACCGCGGGGTGCGCGTCGACCGGGTGATCGCCTTCCCCGACGATCCCCTCCCCGACATCGCGACGCTCGATGCCGCCGGGATCGGGCTGGTGGTCGTCTACACCGGCGACGGCACGGTCAATGCGCTCGTCAACGCGCTCGGCGGATGGAGCGGTGCGGTGCTGGTCCTGCCGGGCGGAACGATGAACCTCCTCGCGCGGCGCCTCCACCGCAACCTGAGGCCCGAGGAGATCATCGATGTCGCCGCCGGCGGCGTGGCGCGGCGGGTGCGGGTCGGCTGCGTGCGCACCGAACAGGGCCTCGCCTTCGCCGACGTGCTGGTCGGTCCGGGCGCGCGCTGGAGCGAGGTGCGCGAATCGATGCGCAGCGGCGCGATCGTCGAGATGGCGACCGGCGCGATCGAGGCGATCAGGCACAGCGCCACGGGGCCGTTCGTCAAGGCGCCCGCCCTTCCCCGTTCGCGCGAGGACGGCTATCCGCTGATCGAGCTCACCCCCGGCGAGCACGGCATCCAGGTCGATGGCTTCTACGCCGAGGCCGCGGCCGACTATGTCCAGCAGGCCTGGTCGGTGCTACGCCACCGCTTCCGCGAGGGACCGCATGATCGCCTCGGGATGGTCGAGGCGGTCGAGATCGCCAGCATCGACGGCAGCGCGCTGGACTGCCTCATCGACGGAGAACCCGCCGAATGTCCCTCACCCTTTCGTTTCATCGTCGCGCCCTGCGGCGTCGACCTTCTGGCGACCGCCCATGACCTGTGAACCCACCCGTCTCTTCCACCTTTCCGACATCCACTTCGGGCTCGAGGACCGCGAGGCGCTCGCCTGGGTGAAGCGCGAGATCGCCGAAAAGCGCCCGCACGCGGTGGCGATCACCGGAGACCACACGATGCGCGCCCGCCACCGTGAGTGGGACGCGGCGACGGCGTGGATCACCGCGCTCGAGGTGCCGGTGACGATCAGCATCGGCAACCACGACATGCCCTATTTCAACCCGGTCGAGCGGCTCCTCACCCCCTACAAGCGCTTCGAGGGGATGAAGACGCTGGTCGAGCGCGAGCTGCATCTGCCGGGTCTTGCAATCGTGCCCCTGAAGACGGTGCGGCGCTGGCAGCCGCGGATGAACTGGTCGAAGGGGTGGGTCACCGACGAGGCGCTCGATCGCTGCCTCGAAGCCCTCGACGCGCTCCCGGCCGGCACCCGCGCGCTGGTCGCGGTGCACCATCCCCTGCGCGAGGTCGGCACCCACGGCACCGCGCTCACCCGCCACGGCGAGCGGGCGCTGAGCGAACTCGCGAAGCGCGGTGTGCTCGGCGTGCTGTCGGGACACGTCCACGACCCCTTCGACATCGCCGAGCCGACGCCCGAGGGCGAGGTGCGGATGATCGGCGCGGGCACGCTTTCGAAGCGCCTGCGCTCGACCCCGCCGAGCTTCAACGAGATCACCTGGGACGGGACGGTCCTGACGGTGAAGGCGCGCAATCTCGAGCGCGTGCCGACCCGCGACATGCAGATCGAGGACGTCCCCCCCAACGCCCTCCCGCCGCGCACCGAGGCCGAGCCTGTCGCGCCCGTGGGCCGGGTTCCGGAGGTCGATCCGCCGGTGCACTGACCGGGCGCGCGGTAACCTGAGAGCCTCGCGCCTTAAGGCTTTCCCTAGGGACCGTCTTAAGCCTTTCTTGATGATATCGCCCGGTCGGAACGGACGAGACGGCACAGCCACCCGCCCCCAACTCTTCCGTTCCGGCAAGTGGTCCTGCGGAAAGGGAACGGCGATGGACCTCATCAAGGCGATGATGCTCGGCGCGATCCTTTCGGGCGTGCTGGCGCTCGTGATCGGCTCGCAGGGGACGACCGCCGGCCCGCTCGCGATCCACCTTGTCCATGTCGCGGACACCAGCTTCTACTGGTCCTGGCCGGTCTTCTGTTCGGGAACCGGGCTGGCTTACGGGATCATGCTGCTGCAGCGCTGAGTCTCCCGGCGCTTGCACACATCAAAAGGGCGGCTCCCCGGCGGGAGCCGCCCCCTTTTTGCACGATCATTCGTCCCGCTATCGCGCGGCTGCCGTCAGCATCGCGGCAAAGTCGAACCTCTTGCCGAGATAGCGCGATCCTTCGACCGACAGGTGCCCCTCGTCCCTGTATACGAAGACGCCGTGCGCGTTCGGCTCGCATAGGCCACGCGGGCAGATCAATCTGTCGAGAAACACGACCGGGACATCGGGCCCCAACGCCTGGAGGAACGCGTAAGCGGACCGGGTCCGGGCGGATTATGCGCTCCTTGCGAAATTGCAGTAGTCGCGTCCCTCCCCATAGATCGCTGCGCCGAGAAGGCACTTCCCCAGATCCATCCCGTTGCCGGGCGGAGGAGAAACGATCACGACCTTCTTGCCCGTTTTCCGGATTTCGGAAGCGGTACGGCGCATGTGATCGAGGACGACGGCGACCTGGTCCGACCGGTGCACGTCCCCGTTGCTTGCGTATATCACCGCCTTGGGATCGATGATCGTGAACGGGGAGGACAGGATGACGACCCGCGCCGTGCTGTCCTTCTTGATGTACGCCAGGACCTTGTCGTTGAAGTCGACGCAGTCCCGCCACGGGGTGATCGAGCCGATGACGGCGATATCCACCATGGGGGCGCACTGGCTCTTCGTGTGCTGCACGAAGGGGAGTGGAGCCGGACTCGCCGTGATCGCGGCGGCGAGATGCATGGCATAGGAATCGCCCCACAGGATCGCGGCCGGTCGGCCGGCGGTCCGGCACTTTGCGGACAAGGTGAAGCGGGACTCGCACGAAGGGTCGAGGCCGTAGTTCGGGCCGAGGTCATGGGCACGCGCTGCCGCAATGAATGTCGTACCGCTCGGAGCCGTTCGCCAGGGCGCTCCATCGATTGCATGTCCGACCAGCCCGCAAACCAGGAAGGCGCTGCCTCCTGCCAGGCTGGCGGCGAAGACGGTGCGCCGCGTCGGCAGGATCGAGGCCTCGCCCTTGCGGAACGGCTTCTCGATGAAGCGCCAGCTGAGATACGCCAGCACCATCGACAAGGCGGCCAGGCCGCCCATCAGGTAGGCCGGCGGATCGACGATGCTGCGAATCCGCGCGAAGGCGAACAGGGGCTGGTGCCACAGGTAGGCGCTGTAGCTTACCAGACCGATGCCGACGAAAGGGCGCAGGCTCAGAAGCCGGGCGGTCCATGTTCCCGCGCCGGCGAAGAGGATGATGAGGGCGGTGCCGCAAACCGGCACGAGCGCGTAGATGCTCGGGAACGGCGTGGTCTCGTCATAGCAGAAGATCGCGAACACGATCAGCGCAAGGCCGGCGAGGCTGAGCCCATTGTGCGCTCGCTGCTCGCGGGCCGACAGCCAGAAGGCGCACAGCGAACCCGTCAGCAGTTCCCAGGCGCGGGTGGGAGCGAGGTAGAAGTTCGCGGTGGGCTTGTACCGCCAGCCCCATTCGCTCGCCACCAGGCTGACCGCGGCGATGCCCGCGATCGCCCAGAACATGCGGTTGCGCCCGAAACGCCAGCCCAGAAGCAGGAAGGCCGGGAACAGAAGGTAGTACTGTTCCTCGACGGCGAGGCTCCAGGTGTGGAGCAGCGGCTTGAGCTCGGCAGAAGGCGCGAAATAGCCTTCCTCCCGCCAGAACAGGATGTTCGAGGCGAACAGCGTCACCGCGACGAGGCTGTCGGCGAAGTTCTTCAGCTCTTCGGGCTGCATCCAGACCCATGCGAACGGGATGCAGCACAGCATGACGAAGAACAGCGCGGGCAGGATACGGCGCGCGCGGCGCTCGTAGAAGCGCGCGATCGAGAAATCGCCGGCCTCCAGTTCGCCGATCAGGATGCTGGTGATGAGATAGCCGCTGATGACGAAGAATACGTCCACGCCGACATAGCCGCCGCTGAACAGCGCAAGACCGGCGTGGAAGAGGATGACGGGGACAACGGCAACGGCGCGCAGCCCGTCAATCTCACGGCGATAGATCATGGGCCCCCCGGATCGCGCGACCGCCGGCGTCCTAGCGAGCGCATGGGCTGAAATCCATCGCGCTCTGCCACGCGGGCAGCGATTTCCCCCGGCGCCTCGCCGCAGGTGCCCGCAAATGCAAGAGGCCCGGGATACGATCCCGGGCCTCCGTTGTGACTTGCCGATCTGTGCGGCGTGTCGCTTAGCGCTTCGAGAACTGGAAGCTGCGGCGGGCCTTGGCCTTGCCGTACTTCTTGCGCTCGACCACGCGGCTGTCGCGGGTGAGGAAGCCCTCGGCCTTAACGGCGCTGCGCAGCTCGGGCTCGTACTTGGAGAGTGCCTGGGCGATGCCGTGCTTCACGGCGCCCGCCTGGCCCGACAGGCCGCCGCCGCGCACGGTGCAGACCACGTCGTACTGGCCGGTGCGGTCAGTGACGGTGAAGGGCTGGTTGATCACCAGGCGCAGGGTCGGACGCGCGAAGTAGGTTTCCTGATCGCGGCCGTTGATGGTGATCTTGCCGGTGCCGGGCTTGACCCACACGCGGGCGACGGCGTCCTTGCGGCGGCCGGTGGCGTAGGCGCGGCCCTGCGCGTCGACTTCGCGCTGACGCAGCGGCGCGGTGACGCGGGCGATTTCGGCAGCGTCGCCCTGCGGCGCGCCGGCGGCGATGTCCTTGAGATCGGCGAGATCCGAGACGGTTGCGGTTTCGTCAGCCATTATGCGGCCACCTTGTTCTTGCGGTTCATGGAAGCGACGTCGAGCACCTGCGGCTGCTGGCCGTCATGCGGGTGCTCGGTGCCGGCATAGAGGTGCAGCGCCTTCATCTGTTTGCGGCCGAGGGGGCCGCGCGGGATCATGCGCTCGACAGCCTTCTCGAGCACGCGCTCGGGGAAACGGCCGCCCAGCACCTTCGCCGGGGTGGTTTCCTTGATGCCGCCGGGGTGACCGGTGTGCTTGTAGTACACCTTGTCGCCCATCTTGTTGCCGGTGAACTTCACCTTCTCGACGTTGATGACGATCACGTGATCGCCGCAATCGACGTGCGGGGTGTAGCTCGGCTTGTGCTTGCCGCGCAGGATGTTGGCGACGATCGCGGCAAGGCGGCCGACGACGAGGCCGTCAGCGTCGATGATGTGCCAGTTCTTTTCGACCTCGGCCGGTTTGATCGACCGGGTCTGCTTGCTGAGCGCCTTCATGGCATGTGTCCTTGGTTCGAAACTGTCTTCGCGGAGGATGTCCGGAAAGAATCGCCCCCCATGGCCACGGGCCGGGGATTGAAGTGCGGCGCAAATGTCGCCGGGGGGCGCCAAAGTCAAGCAAAAGCGCGCGTTTCCGATGCGGTAAAATAATACCGCTATATCGAAACGCTGCCCGTCAACCAGCCGAACGTCTTCGGGTGTGTTTCATCAACCTGCCATCCGAGAATCGCCGGAGTCTCGTAAGGGTGAAGTTCGCCGAGCCGCTCGACCACCACTTCGAGCGCGGCTGCTGTGGTCTTGAACAGCACCCCCACCTCGCTGCCCGAGGCGCGCGCTCCATCCCAGACGAAGCGTGACTCCACCGCGCCCATGATGTTCGCGCAGGCGATCAACCCCTCGTCGAGCAGCGCATCGGCCGCCGCCCGCGCCGCCTCGGCGTCCGGGTAGGGGCACCACACGAGCGCCGCGCCGCTCATGCCGCGGTCTTGCGCCCGAGGCTGTGCATGGCCCAGGCGGTCGCCACCACGGTCAGCGCGCCGACCAGCTGGTGCGACACCGCGATCCATAGGGAGACGCCGCTCATCACCGTGGCGATGCCGAGCAGCACCATCGTCCCGAAGGCGGTGTGGACCGCCAGCGAAGCGAAGCGGTCGGTCCTGCGCACCTGCCGCGCCAGCCACACCAGCGCGGCGACCACCACCCACGCCCACCAGCGGTGCATGAAGTGGATGAGGAAGGGATCGTGGGTGAGCGTCCACAGCGCGCCTTGCGACCAGCCAATCTCCGGCACCAGCCGGCCGTTCATCAGCGGCCAGTCGTTGGCGGCGAGACCTGCGTCCAGCCCCGCCACCCACGCGCCGAGCATCAGTTGCACAAACAGCACCGCACCAACCAGCGCCGCGCCGGGTGTGAGCCGGGAGGGCTGTGCAGCGGAAGCCTTCGCAAGCATGGTCAGGTCGCGCGCGGTCCACACGAGGCCCGCCAGCAGGAACAGCGCCGTCAGCAAGTGCGCTGCGAGGCGGAAGTGGCTGACGCTGATAAGGCTGCTGTTCCCGATCCCCGAGGACACCATGTACCAGCCGAGCGCGCCCTGCCCGAGGATCAGCGCGAACATCGCCGCCAGCCGCCAGCCGTAGCCCTGCGGAATCGCGCGGCGCAGCGCGAATACGATCAGCGGCAGCAGGAAGGCGAGCCCGATCAGCCGCCCGAGGATGCGGTGGAACCATTCCCAGAAGAAGATGAACTTGAAGGCGGCAAGGTCCATGCCCGCCGGACCGGCCTCGATGCGGTACTGGGTTGTGGTCTGGTACTTGGCGAATTCGGCCAGCCACTGTGCTTCGGTGAGCGGCGGGAGGATGCCGGAGACGACGTTCCACTCGGTGATCGACAGGCCGCTTTCGGTGAGGCGGGTGATCCCGCCGACGACGACGATCGTCACCACCAGCGCGGCGACGAGCCACAACCAGCGGGCGATCGCGAGGGGTCTGGTGCGGCTGTCGGCGGCCGGGGCGAACAGGTTCGAGACCGAGGCGGAAGTGGCCATGATGGCCCGCTCTTTGTGCCCGGAGCGTCCCATGTGCAAGCCCGTTCGGCGCAAAGCCGCGTGCGGCGGGCGCAAGTCGGTCTTGCACGATGTGACAACATCACATACATGCCCATTCGACCATGCCTCCCGACAGCCTGCCTCCCGCGAGTCGCACCTCGCTGCGCCGCCGACTCGACCACATCGGGATCGGGCTGGCTGGCCTGTGCGCCGTCCATTGCCTCGCCACGCTGGTTGTGATTTCGGCATTGGGCCTCGGCGGGCACCTGTTTCTCCTTAACGAGAACATCCACCACATCGGCCTCGCGCTTGCGCTGGTGGTGGCGGGGCTGGCGATCGGCTGGGGGCTGCTGCGCCACGGCAGGGTGCTGCCCTTCGCGATCGCGCTCGGCGGCCTCACGCTGATGGCGGTCGCCCTTCTGGTGCCGCACGGGGTCGACGAGTTCCTGTTGACCCTTGCCGGTGTGGCGCTGGTGTCCGTGGGGCACTTTATCAACCTGCGCGCCGCGCACTGAGGAGCGCGCCTCCTCGAAACTCCCGGTTGCACGCAAGGCGCGAGACCCTATGTCACGCGCCATGACCAAGAGCATCACCCTGAACGGGGCCCCCCACCGTTCCGCCGCCGCGACCATCGCCGAGCTGGTGCGCGAGCTCAAGCTCGCCCCCGAGAAGGTCGCCGTGGAGCGCAACGGCGCGATCGTCCCGCGCTCGATCCTCGCAGAGGCACCGCTCGCCGAGGGCGACACGCTCGAGATCGTGCATTTCGTGGGCGGCGGGGATCACCAGCCTGCGGCCGAGGACACCTGGACCGTGGCGGGCCGCACCTTCCGCTCGCGCCTGATCGTCGGCACCGGCAAGTACAAGAGCTTCGAGCAGAACGCCGCCGCCGTTTTGGCATCGGGCGCGGAGATCGTCACCGTCGCGGTGCGGCGCGTCAATGTCAGCGATCCAAAGGCGCCGATGCTGACCGATTTCATCGATCCGAAGAAGGTCACCTACCTCCACAACACCGCCGGCTGCTTCACCGGCGAGGAGGCGGTGCGCACCCTGCGCCTTGCCCGTGAGGCAGGCGGCTGGGACCTCGTCAAGCTCGAGGTGCTGGGCGAGGCGCGCACGCTTTATCCGGACATGCGCGAGACGCTTAAGGCGACCGAGGTGCTGGCCAAGGAAGGCTTCCTGCCGATGGTCTACTGTGCCGACGACCCGATCGCGGCCAAGCAGCTCGAGGACGCAGGAGCGGTCGCGATCATGCCCTTGGGCGCGCCGATCGGCTCCGGGCTGGGCATCCAGAACCGGGTGACGATCCGCCTTATCGTGGAAGGCGCCAAGGTGCCGGTGCTGGTCGATGCCGGGGTGGGCACGGCGTCCGACGCGGCGGTCGGCATGGAACTCGGCTGCGACGGCATCCTGATGAACACCGCCATCGCCGAGGCAAAAGACCCGATCCGCATGGCCCGGGCAATGAAGCTCGCGGTCGAAGCCGGGCGCGAGGCCTACCTCGCCGGCAGAATGGCGCGGCGGATGTATGCTGATCCGAGCTCGCCGCTTGCAGGTCTCATCTAACCGACCGAGCGTATGGCGCTGTAACGGCTGCGCAGCAGCCGCGAGGCCGAACGGCCGCCCGCAGCGATTCGACCTTCAGGTCGCGTGAGCGAGGATTTCGCATCGCGGATGCGATGCGGACACAAAGACTCTGTGAGCAAAATCCACCTAACCCTAAATTAACCATCTTCAGCGACGTTCTCCCTGTCCGAAGGAGACGCGCCATGATGATGCCGATTGCCGAGATGCGGGAGTGTGCCGGGTTCGCCCCTGCCGAGCAGCGCTACATCAAGCGCAGCCTCGACATCGGCCTTGCCCGTACCGACGCGTTCCGTCGCTGGGGCCGCTGCGAGGCGGAGAATGTCGCGATCCGTCGGCAATATGTAGCCTATCAGGACCTCAAGACCCTGCGCGGGTTGATCCCGCAGGATGACACGCCCTACGAGGTCGAACGCTTCCTCGGCAAGCTGGTGCGCCTCGCCGCCTTCGATCTGGAGCAGGAGCGCCTCAAGAGTTTCTCGGCCTTCCGCTTCCTCTACGAACGCCTGCTTGGCGCGGCGGTGCGGCCCTATCTCCCGGCCGCCTTCTGCGCCGCGAGCGCGCTGCCGGTGATCGCCCCGCAGCGCCGCAAGCTGCTGCTTCAGAGCTTGAGCGAAGCTGCCGCCACTGCGCCTGGCTGGTCGGAGCGCGAGCCCGTGTTCCTCCCCGAATATGTGGACGACTTCGAAGCGGCCTAATATTTGAGGGGGGATGGAGACGCCCTCCCCGTATCACCCCCCCGTCAAGCGCTCGCTGAGCATCGCGGGCCACCAGACCTCGATCAGCCTCGAACCGCTGTTCTGGGACATGCTCAAAAGGGCCGCGTCGCGTGAGGGGCTGGCAGTCGCCGCATTGGTCGCGCGCATCGATGCCGAGCGGATCAAGTCGCCGACGCCACCGGGGTTGGCGAGCGCGATAAGGGTGTGGCTGGTGGTGAACGCCTGATTGTCGTCATTGCGAGCGGCGCAGCCGCGCGGCAATCCAGAGTGCGAGCAGAGCCGCTCTTTATTGCTTCGTCGCCGTGCTCCTCGCAATGACGGGGAGTGGGCCTAGTCATCCACCCGCTCGATATCGGCACCCACCAGCTGGAGCTTCTCTTCCAGCCGTTCATAGCCGCGGTCGAGGTGGTAGAGACGGCGCACCGTCGTCTCGCCTTCCGCTGCCAGGCCCGCGATCACGAGGCTCATCGAGGCGCGCAGGTCGGTCGCCATGACTTCGGCACCGGTCAGGCTCTCGACGCCCTTGACCACTGCCGTCCGCCCCTCGGTGGTGATGTTCGCGCCCATGCGCGCGAGTTCGGGCACGTGCATGAAGCGGTTCTCGAAGATCGTTTCCTTCAGCACGCTCGCGCCTTCGGCCTTGCACAGCAGCGCCATCAGCTGGGCCTGCATGTCGGTGGCGAGCCCCGGATAGGGCGCGGTGGTGAGGTCGGTTGCCTTGAGCGGTCCGCTCGCGCCGACAGTGATGCTCTTGGCGTCCCACGACACGTCGCAACCGATGGCTTGCAGCGCGTGGATGGTCGCCATCATCTCGTCCGCGCGCGCGCCTTCGAGCCGCACCTCGCCGCCGGTGATCGCCGCGGCGCAGGCATAGGAGCCGGCCTCGATCCGGTCGGGCATGACGCGGTAGGTCGCGCCATGGAGGCGTTTGACGCCGTGGATGGTGAGGTTCGAGGTGCCGATCCCCTCGATCTCCGCCCCCATCGCGACGAGCATGTTGCACAGATCGACGATCTCGGGCTCGCGCGCGGCGTTGAACAGCCGGCTGGTGCCGTTCGCCAGCACCGCGGCCATCAGCGCGTTCTCGGTCGCGCCGACCGAGACCACCGGGAAATCGAAGTCTCCGCCCGGAAGGCCGCCATCGGGCTGGGTCGCACGGACGTAGCCCGCCGCCAGCTCGATTCTGGCGCCGAAGGCTTCGAGCGCCTTGAGGTGCAGGTCGATCGGACGGTTCCCGATCGCGCAGCCGCCGGGCATCGACACCGTCGCCTCGCCGCTGCGCGCCAGCATCGGGCCGAGCACGAGGATCGACGCGCGCATCTTGCGCACCAAGTCGTATGGCGCGACGTTCGAGGTAATGCGCGTCGCCTCCATGCTCATCACCCGGCCGAAATCCTCGGGCCGCGTGCCCTGGATCACGGTGGTGACGCCGAACTGGTTCATCAGGTGCTGGAACCCGTCGATGTCCGCGAGCCGCGGCAGGTTGCGCAGTGTCAGCGGTTCCTCGGTCAGCAATGCACAGGGAATGAGCGTCAGCGCCGCGTTCTTCGCGCCGGAAATCGGGATCGTGCCCTGCAGGCGGTTGCCGCCCCTGATGATCAGCTTGTCCATGCCTCACGCCTTAGCGGAAAGCGCCTCGGGTGCAACTCGCAGCCGATCGCAGCGGGGAGGCAAGGGGCAGCACTGTTGACCTAGGTTATGGCTCAAGGCACGGGGGAGGGGAACGCGGACTTCCCATCAAAAGCAAGAGAGCCGTCGATGCCTTTCAAGCCGATCCGCAAAGCCGTCTTTCCCGTTGCCGGTCTCGGCACCCGCTTTCTCCCCGCCACCAAGGTCGTCCCCAAGGAGCTTCTCCCCGTCGTCGATCGCCCGCTGATCCAATACGCCGTCGACGAGGCGCGCGAGGCGGGGATCGAGCAGCTGATCCTCGTGACGGGGCGCGGCAAGACCGGGATCGTCGAGCATTTCGATATCGCTTTCGAGCTTGAGCAGACGATGACCGAACGCGGCAAGGACCTGTCGATCCTCGAGCCGACCCGTGCCACCCCGGGCGACGTCATCGCGGTACGCCAGCAGGTGCCATTGGGCCTCGGCCATGCGATCTGGTGCGCGCGCGCCATCGTGGGCGACGAGCCCTTCGCGATCTTCCTGCCGGACGAGCTGATGGTGGCGAAACAGGGCGGCACGGGCTGCATGAAGCAGATGATCGAGGCCTACGCGGAGGTCGGCGGCAACCTCATCTCGGTGCTTGAGGTGCCGATGGACCAGGTCTCTTCCTACGGCGTGATCGACCCTGGCGGATCCCGCGGCAACCTGACCGAGGTGAAGGGCCTCGTCGAGAAGCCCAAGCAGGCCGAGGCGCCGTCTAACAAGATCGTCTCGGGCCGCTACATCCTCCAGCCGGAGGTGATGCGGGTGCTGGAGAACCAGGGAAAGGGCGCGGGCGGCGAGATCCAGCTGACCGACGCGATGGCGCAGATGATCGGCAAGCAGCCCTTCCACGCGGTAACCTTCGACGGCTATCGCTACGACTGCGGCAGCAAGGTCGGCTTTGTCGAAGCGACGCTGGCCGTGGCTCTCGCCCGCCCCGACATGGGCGAGAAGGTGCGCGAAATCGCCCGCCGCCTCATCGGCGACTAGGCGGGGGTTACGCGCAGCGGCAGGGTCTTGAGCCCGCCGACGAAGGTGCTGGTCGCGCGCGCTGCCTCGCCCGCCGGTTCCACCGCCGCGACGCGGTCGAGGATCGCTTCGAACAGGATCTTCATCTCCAGCCGAGCCAGATGCAGGCCGAGGCACTGGTGCGCCCCTGCCCCGAAGGCAAGGTGACGGTTGGGCGAGCGCGCGGCATCGAAGCGGCGCGGGTCGGGGAACTGTGCGGGGTCGTGGTTGGCGGCAACGTAGTTGATCATCAGCCAGTCGCCCGCCTTGACCGCTTGCCCGCCGATCTCACAATCCTCGGCGGCGGTGCGCATGAAATGCTGCACCGGGCTGGTCCAGCGGATCGCCTCCTCGACAATGCCTGGGAGCAGGCTGCGGTCGGCGCGGACGCGGGAGTATTGCTCGGGGTCGCGCGCGAGGGCCTGCATCGCGCCTGCGGTGCTGGCCGAGGTGGTGTCGTGCCTGGCGGTGGCGACAATGATGTAATAGCCCGCCATGTCGCGCGGCGGCAGCGGCTGGCCGTCGACCGTGGCGTTGGCGATGACGCTGGCGACATCGTCGGTGGGGTTCTTCCGGCGATCCTCGGCGAGAGCGGCGAAGTAGTCCTCGAAGGTCTTCACCGCCCCGGCGACGATCTGGACGACCTGTTCGGGGGTCATCTGGTCCATCCCGGTGCCCGACAGGTCTTTGTCCTGGCCGCCGAACAGTTGCTGGGTGAGCATCTGCATTCGGAACTCGTCCTCCAGCGGCACCCCGAGGATCTGCATGACGACGCGCAAGGGGTAGGGGCCGGAGACCTCCTTCACGAAGTCGACCTCCGGTCCGGCCGCGATCATGCGATCGACGGTCGCCGCCGCCAGCGTCCGCAGTTCGCCCTCCAGCCGGGCGAGGTTCCTCGGCATGAACCATTCCTGGGTCAGCTTGCGGTATTTGGGATGCACCGGCGCGTCGAACACCACCAGCGAATCGACCAGCATGTTCGAACCCGTCGCCGCGCGGCTGAACTCGATCGCCTGGTTGAAGCTGAACACCACCGGGCGCGGGTTGTTGAGGAAGGCGGCATTGTCCTTCGAGATTCGCATCACGTCGTCATAGCGGGTGACGAGCCAGAAGGGGTCGAACAGGCCGGGCGTGTCGGGCTGAACCTTCGCCACCGGCGTGGTGTTGCGGATATGGTCGAAGGTGTCGAGCAGCCCGTCCCACTCGGCATAGGCGTGGGGATCAATCACCCGGCGGGCGAGATCGCCGCTCAGCACGGCTTCGGTCATTCTGCCGCTTCCTTGGCCTTGGCTGCGAATTCGTCGCGCAGCTCGCGCTTGTAGAGCTTGCCGTTGGCCTCGCGCGGCAGATCGGGGCGGAAGTCGAACAGCTTGGGCATCTTGATCTTCGAGAGGCTCGGCGCAAGGAAGTCGCGCAGCTCCGCCTCCAGCGCTGCGCCGGCATCGGCCATGTTGCGCGGCTGCACCACCGCGACCACCTTTTCGCCGAGGTCCGGGCAGGGCGCGCCGATCACCGCAGCGTCCATCACCTTGGGATGGGTGACAAGCAGGTTCTCGATCTCCTGCGGGTAGATGTTGACGCCCCCGCTGATGATCATGTGGCTCTTGCGGTCGGTCAGGTAGAGGAAGCCGTCCGCATCGAGGTGGCCGATGTCGCCCAGGGTCATCCAGCCCTTGGGGTGCATCGCCTCGCGGGTCTTGGCCGGATCGTTGTGATAGGTCGGAAGCAGCAGGTTCTCGAAATAGATGAGGCCGTCCTGCTCTGGCGGCAGCTCCTCGCCATCGGGGCCGCAGATGTGAAGCGTGCCGTAGATCGCCTTGCCGACGCTGCCGGGGTGGGTGAGCCAGTCGCCCGAGCGGATCATCGTCATCCCGATGCTCTCGCTGCCGGCGTAGTACTCGATCACGATCGGACCCCACCACTCGATCATCTCGCGCTTGATCGGCACCGGGCACGGCGCGGCGGCGTGGATGGCGCGCTGGTGGCTTGAGAGGTCGTACTTCGAGCGCACTTCGGGATCGAGCTTGAGGAAGCGCACGAAGTGGGTCGGCACCCACTGGCTGTCGGTGACCTTGTAGCGCTCGATCGCCTTCAGCGCCTCCTCTGGCTCGAACTTTTCCATCATCACCACCGTGCCGCCCAAACGGTGGACGACCGAGCACCAGCCGATCGGCGCAGCGTGGTAGAGCGGGGCGGGGGACAGATAGACCATCGATCCGTCGGTCGGCATCCCTGCCCCCATCACCGCGAGGCCGGCGAGCGGCACCGGAGCCTGCGGATCGGGGTCCGCGGGCGGAGCGGGGCGGATACCCTTGGGGCGGCCCGTCGTGCCCGAGGAATAGAGCATCACCACGCCCGCGGACGCATCGTCGAAGGCGGCCGGGTCCTCGGCAGCGAGGGCGGCGGCGAAATCCTCGGCATCGCCCGCATCCATTACCAGCACCGGAACATCCGGGCACTCCTTGCGGATGTCGCCGACGATACCGGCAAAATGGCCGCTGGTGATCAGCAGCTTCGCCTCGGAATCGCGGACGATGTAGGCGGCCTCGGGCGCGGTGAGGCGCGAGGAGATCGGCACCAGCATCGTGCCTGCGCGCTGCGAGCCCCAGATCAAGGTGAAGTACTCGATGCGGTTCTCCAGCAGCACCGCGAAGGCGTCGCCCGCCCCGATCCCGTGGCGGCGCAGCAACCGCGCGAAGCGGTTCGCCTCGGCTTCCATCTCACCATAGGTCATCTGCTTGCCCGAACCGGTCATGATGACGGCCGGATGGTCCGGGCGGGTCGCGGCGTTCGCGATCGGGTGCATCGACATGATTTCTCTCCCCAGGCGACGCGCCTCGCTGACGGGAGCGGGCCACCGACGTTCTCTCTCGGCCGGGAAATCTAACGGGCGCGGGAACGCCCGCAAGCAAAAAGAGTACGGGAATTGCTACCGAAAGCCGCTGGCACCGGGACAAGAAAAAAGGCGGCGGGATAACCCGCCGCCATGTTCGGACACCCTCTCCAATGTCCGGCCCGTTTCACGGGCAATCTCGTAATCTGCGCGTCGGCCCTTATTGGCCGCCCTGGCCGTTGAGCCGGGCATCGCGGGCAAAGGCGAGCTGTGCTTCGCTCTCCACCATATACGGAATCGGATTGACTGCAAGCCCGTCGACGCGGACCTCATAGTGAAGGTGCGGGCCCGTCGAACGGCCGGTCGAACCGACATAGCCGATGAGGTCGCCCTTCTTCACCGCATCGCCCGAAGCAACCGCAAGGCGCGAAAGGTGCCCGTAGCGGGTTTGCATCGAGGCGCCATGTTCGAGGCTGATGTAGAGGCCGTAACCGCCAAACCAGTCCGCGCGGCTGACGATGCCGTCGGCGGTGGCGTAGACCGGGGTGCCGGTCGGCGCGGCGAGGTCGATGCCGGTGTGCTGGCGACGGCCGCCGAGCACCGGGTGAACGCGCATACCGAAATTGCTGGTGAGCGTGGCGCCTTCGAGCGGCATGCGCGAGGGCACCGAGATGCCGGGCTGGCGGATCGGCGACGAATAGGCCGTGGTCGCATCCACGGTGCCGGTGATGGTCGGGGTGGTGCGCTCGATCGCGGTCCAGCTGGCGAACAGCGACTTGAAGCGCGCATCGCCGTTATCGACCGTCTGACCCTGCGCCTGGGCGTCACGAATCGGCTCGAGCATGTCGGCGCTGGTGGTGGATGAAGAATTGGCGGTGTTGGCGAAGGCCGGCGCGGTGGTCGAGAAACAGATCGCTGTGCAGGCGGTCGTCGCGAGCTTCAGCGCGTTCAGCAAGGCAATTTTCATAAGCGACCCGGTTCCCGATTGCGGCCTCTACGCCGTAGGAGATTTCCGGCACGTCTTCTGCGCGCCTTTGCTGGAGGCTGGTTATCCAGGTGAGTCGTTAATGCGCAATCTCTTCGTAAAATTGTCGCGATAAACCGGCTGCGAGACGCGCCGAATCGTTGAATGGCGGCTTAACGGTCCCGTGAAAATGCCGTTTGACGAGCGCACGCCAGTAAGATTCGGGCGGCAATTGCGCCATTTCCGCACACAGCAGAAAGTGCTTGGTGCCCACCGCGACGTGCCGGATTTCGTCGTCAAGTATCCGGTTGAGGATGTTCGCCCCATGCTCATCTCCGGCGGCGCGGACCCGCTCGAGCGTCGCCGGCGTCACGTCGAGGCCGCGCGCCTCGAGCACCATCGGCACCACCGCGAGCCGCGCTGCAACATCGTGGCGGGTGGCATGGGCGGCCTCCCACAGCCCGGCATGGGCGGGCAGCGCGCCGTAATGGCTGCCGAGGCTCTGGAGTTTTCGCGAAAGCAGCGCAAAGTGCATCGCCTCGTCGGCGGCGACGGCGAGGAAGTCGCCGACGAACTCCGGCCCCATCTCGCCGCCGAAGCGCCCGGCCATGTCGAGCGCGAGGTCGATGGCGACGAACTCGATATGCGCGAGGGAATGCCACAGTGCGATCCGCGCCCGCTCCGATCCGCCACGCCCACGCTTCGGCATGCGGTTCGGCGGCAGCAGCTCCGGGCTCTCCGGCCAGGCGGGCTGGTCGGGCATCGCCACGTCGAATTCCCAAGCCAGGTCCCCGCGCCGCCAGCCGCGCGCCAACTCGCGGGTGGCGAAGCACTTGGCCCGCGGGTCGGGAGTGGCGAGCGCGGCGCGGATGGCGCGGGCGACGGTGGTCACGGGCGGCTTACAGCGGCGTCGTCAAAGGGCTTGGGCTGCGGCGAGCACTTCCTCGGCGTGGCCGGCGACCTTCACCTTGTCCCAGATCTGCGCGATCCTGCCGTCGGCGCCGATGAGATAGGTGGCGCGCACCATGCCCATGTAGGTCTTGCCGTACATCTGCTTCTCGGCCCACACGCCGAGCGCGTCGGAGAGGCCGCCCTCTTCCGCGTCGGTCGCGAGCGGGGCGGTGAGGCCGTGCTTGGCGATGAACTTGGCGTGCTTCTTGGCCGGGTCCTTG
>JBJTSG010000267.1:0-6150 GCA_046076505.1 Erythrobacter sp.
GCGTCGACCACGAAGGCGGGGCTGTCGACACGCGACAGGTCGAATTGGGCAAAGGCCCCGGGATCACCGGCCTTGGTCTGCATCAGCCGAAAGGACTCCTGAAGATCATGAACGCGCCCCCGGCAATGAGGGCGAAACCGACGAGCTGGCTCGGGCCCGGCGTCTGGCCGAACAGCGCCCAGGCCACCAGCACGAAGGCGCCAAGAGATAGGACTTCCTGGATCGTCTTCAACTCGGCGAGCGAATAGTGGGCGATACCGATCCGGTTGGCGGGCACGGCCAGACAGTATTCGAGGAGCGCAATGCCCCAGGCGAGGCCGATCGCCGCCAGCATCCCGAGCGAGGGCTGCCGCAAGTGGTAGTACCACGCAACGTTCATCACCACGCCCGACAGCGCCAGAAGGGCGATCGGCAGCAGCGAGGCGAGGCTCCCCATCACTTCGCCTTCGACGGTAGGGTGAAGCGCGCCACCCGTCCGCCGGGGACATAGGCGACGTAGACATGGCCGTCCGCGCCGATTGCGAGATCGTGGCCGAGGCTCTCGATTCCGCCCGGCAGCGCGACGTCGTAGCTGACCTCGAGCTTGCCGTCTGCAGCGTAGACGCGGATGATCGCGCCCCTTCGGTCAGCGCCGTCGCGGCCCTCGATCGCAAGCAGCCTGCCGCCGCCGAGGGGCTTCAGCGCGTAAGTGTGATTGCCCGCAGGGCTCCTGCGCTCCGCGCTGAGATTGCCCGCATGGTCGTAGACCATGATCCGCGCGTTCTCGCGGTCGGCGACGTAGATGCGCTTGTCGTCGACCGCGACGGCGTGGGCGACCTTGAAGTCGCCCCAGTCCTTGATGAACCTGCCGTCGGGCGCGAACTCCGCGATGCGGGTGTTCACGTAGCCATCGGCGATCAGCACCTTGTCGCCGAGGAAGGCGACGTCGGCAGGGCGGCCGAAGTGGCCGGCGTCCTGCCTGCTCACGCCCTTCTCGCCGAGTGTCAACTCGCGCTTGCCGTCGGGCGAGAAGCGGAACACCTGCTCGAGCCCCGTGTCGGTGATCCAAACCTTGCCTTGCGGGTCGATCGAGAGGCCGTGCGGCATGATGAACTGGCCCGCGCCCCACTGGGCGATCAGTTTGCCCTCGGGCGAGAACTTGAAGACGGTGTTTTCGGCGATGGGAGTAGTGGGAAACGGCTCCTCCCATTTGCGCCCGGCGCGGTGAAGCACCCAGATGTTGCCGGCCACGTCCACGTCGACCGCGCTCACCTCGTCGAACTTCGCGCCCGGCGGGATCGTGGGCCAGCCAGCATCGAGAGCGATCTTCGGCGCCTCCTCACGCGGCGGGAGCGGTGCATCGCAGGCGGCGAGGCCGAACAGCAAGGCCGAACCGAGCGCAAGTCGGGAAAGGGGCGCTACCTTCATTTTCATTGGAAGTATCGTGCCCCTTTTTGGTTTCTCGCAGAGACGCAGAGGAAAGAGAGACGCAGAGAATTAGCGCGAGTTATACTCGTTCGCCACGCCGCGAATGCCGTCCTTCATCATGCCTTGAGAGAAATTGAGAAGCAGCCCTACGGGCTGACGGAGCAGGCGCAGATAGGTCAACAATTGCCGCATGTGGGTCTGCGTCAGCCGCTCGACTGCCTTGATCTCCAGAACCAGCGTGTCTTCGATCAATGGATCGAGACGGAAAGCGGGATCGAACACCTGCGCATCGAAGGTGATCGGAACAGGCAGCTGGCGCGCGACTTTCAAGCCGCGCGCCTCAAGCCGTCCGGCAAGGACGGCTTCGTAGACATTCTCGAACAGTCCGGGGCCCAGATCGCGATGAATGGCAATGCACTCATCGACAACCATCCCGGAAAGCCGATCTACGTCCACGCACCGCCCCCGCTTCTCTGCGTCTCTCTTTCCTCTGCGTCTCTGCGAGAAACAAGAAAATCAGAACTCCACCGGCCCTTGCAGTTCCTCGACCGTCCACGGCAGGCCGTGCGCGTTGAGCATGTCCATGAAGGGATCGGGATCCATCTGTTCGATGTTGAACACGCCCTCGCCCTGCCACTTGCCCTGCACCATCATCGCAGCACCAATCATCGCAGGCACGCCGGTGGTGTAGCTGACCGCCTGGTTGCCGGTCTCCTCATAGGCCGCTTCATGCGAGCAGATGTTCTTGATGTAGAACGTCTTCTCGCCCGAGCCGTCCAAGGCCTCGCCGGTCGCGATCACGCCGATGTTGGTGTTGCCCTTGGTGGTCTCGCCCAGCGTTTCGGGCTTGGGCAGCACGGCCGCGAGGAACTGCAGCGGGATGATGTCCTTGCCCTGATAGCGCACCGGCTCGATGCTGGTCATGCCGACGTTCTGGAGCACGGTCAGGTGGGTGATGTACTGATCGCCGAAGGTCATCCAGAAGCGCGCACGCTCCAGCTCGGGGACGAACTTGGCGAGGCTTTCGAGCTCCTCGTGATACATCAGGTACATGTTCTTGGGGCCGATCGCCTCGAAATCGAAGGCAACCTTGTTCGACATGGCCGGGGTCTCGACCCACTCGCCGTTCTCCCAGTGGCGCGCGGGGGCGGTCACTTCGCGGATGTTGATCTCGGGGTTGAAGT
Organism: Erythrobacter sp.; assembly: GCA_046076505.1. Lineage (GTDB taxonomy): Bacteria > Pseudomonadota > Alphaproteobacteria > Sphingomonadales > Sphingomonadaceae > Erythrobacter. Next base: position 2,592 of record JBJTSG010000267.1, read on the forward strand.
TGGTCGCGAAATGCTGGCCGTGGTCACCGCCGTTGCAGTCGAGAATGTCGAGCTGCCGGATGGTCTTCAATTTGTGCTTCTTGAGCCACATGGTGAAGACGCTGGTGACGCCCGGATCGAAGCCGCTCCCCAGCAGCGCCATCAGGCCAGCGTCCTTGTAGCGGTCGTGATAGGCCCACTGCCACTTGTATTCGAATTTGGCCTCGTCCTTGGGCTCGTAATTGGCGGTGTCGAGGTAATCGACGCCCGCCTCGAGGCAGGCGTCCATGATCGGCAGGTCCTGATAGGGCAGCGCGAGATTGACGACGAGGCCGGCGCTGGTCTTGCGGATCAGGTTCACCATCGCCGGGACTTCCTCGGCGTCGATCTCGTAGGTGGCGATATCGCGCCCGCAGCGTTCCTTCACCGATGCGGCGATCGCGTCGCACTTCGATTTGGTGCGGCTGGCCAAGTGGATTTCGGGGAAGATGTCCGGGTTGAACGCCATCTTGTGGACGCACACCGAACTCACGCCCCCCGCACCGATGACGAGGACGGTGCTGTTTTGCGCTGCCGGCATTGATAGGAACCTTTCGTGATGCGATGCGAATCTTGCGCACGCCCTTAGTCCAACGCGCCCGGAGGGACAAATGATCCAGACCGACATCAGAATGCCCACCAGCGACGGCGTGCGCGCCGCAGCGCAAGCGGTTGCCGCGATCCTGCCGCCGACGCCGCTGCTGCCGGTGGAGATCAACGGCACCCGCGCGTGGGTGAAGGCCGAGATGCTCCAGCCGATTGGTGCCTTCAAGATCAGGGGAGCGTGGTGGCGCCTCGTCAGCCTTTCGGAACAGGAGCGCGCTGCGGGCGTGGTCGCGGTTTCCTCGGGGAACCACGCGCAGGGCGTGGCCTGGGCGGCGCGGCGGCTCGGCATCAAGGCAGCCATCGTCATGCCGCACGATGCGCCCGAGGTGAAGCTTGCCAACACCAGGGCGCTCGGGGCCGAGGTGGTGATCTACCAGCGCCCGCAGGAGGACCGTGACGCGGTGGCGGCGCGGATCATCGCCGAACGGGGCGGGACGCTCGTCCATGCCTTCGGCGACCCGTGGGTGATCGAAGGCCAGGGATCGGCCGCGATCGAGATCGCCGCGCAGCTCGGGCGCAGCCCGTCGCGGATCATCGCCTGCTGCGGCGGCGGGGGCCTCGCGGCGGGACTGGCGCTCGGCGCGCCGGAGGCCAAGATCCATGCGGTCGAGCCGGTCGGCTGGGACATGGTCGGGCAGTCGCTGGCCGCCGGGGAGATCATCGCGGCCGGGCCGGATGCGCCCAGGACGATCTGCGACGCGCTCCAGCCGCTCGCCACCAAACCGATCAACCTCGCCGTCCTGTCCGGCCGAGCCGAACCCGGCATCGCCGTCACCGATGCCGAGGTGCGGACGGCACAGCGCTTCGCTTTCGCGAACTTGAGGCTTGTGGTCGAGCCCGGCGGCGCAGCGGCGCTCGCGGCGGCGCTCGCCGGCAAGGTGCCGGTGGACGAGAACACGGTCATCATGCTCACCGGCGGCAATGCCGACCCGGCCGCCTATGCGGCGACGATCGCGGGGAGCGACTAGTCCGTCACCGGGCCTGCCACGCGCAGGGGATCTCGCTGCCCCTCGTCGAGGGACGGTGGAGGGCATAGGCCGCCAGCACCGGCACCAGCGCCGCCCGCCGCGTCACAGAAGGGCGCGCGCAACCAGGTAGATCCCTGTCCACAGCAGGATGGGCAAGCCCAGCAACAGGGCAATCTGCAGGGGCCGCGGGAATTTCTCCTGAGACTTGCGCCGCAGCCGCACCCGCCGCTTCTTCATGCGGAGCTCTTGGGTCGGCGTCTCGAGCTTCGCATCGAGGCGCGGGCTTTCGGTCACCCTGCTCTCACCGGCCATCGCCCTGTCCCCCATCTCTCACCCGGATCATTCGGCGGGTCGTTCGCCCGCCGCTGTGATCCGCGCACATTGCTTGACCTATCCTAGGGCCGCCCCGCGCGCCACCCCCTATTGTACTTCCGCGCAGGCCGGGGGCTTACCGCCGTTTTCTTCGGCCATCGCCGCACCGGGCCGCAGCGACGTCCACTGCTTCGAACGCGCGCTGCGCGACGTGCGCTATGTCAGCAGCCGCAACCTGATGCGCGACATCCGGATCATCCTGCCGGCCGTGCCGAACGTGCCAGCGGCGCGAGGGTCGCGCCAGCCTCCTCCAAAACCCTCCCAAGCCCCTTCAACACCCCCTCCACACCTCCCCAAAGGGGGTGGCACAGGGGCGTTTCCCCCCAAGAATCCGCCGATTTCACGCAGGTCGCAGATTTGGCGGGCCTTTCGGGGCATTTGCCGCTATGGGCCCCGGGCCAACCCCGCAGCCGCACACCGGCCGCCCCTTACGCCCCCTTGCGTCCTGCCCGTTTCCTCGCGCCCCCGCGCCCGGCGAGCCGTTCCCGACGAGTTTCCTCCCCATGACCTTCCCGACCCTGCCCGCCCCCATCCAGTCCGCCCTCGCCGAGCGCGGCTATGCCGAAGCGACACCCGTCCAGGCCGAGGTGCTGCGCCCCGAAGCAGCGGGGCGCGATCTTGTCGTCTCGGCCCAGACCGGGTCCGGCAAGACGGTCGCCTTCGGCCTCGCGATGGCGCCGCAACTGCTTGACGGCGAGGGAAGAATCGGTTTTTCCCAAGCGCCCCTCGCGCTCGTCGTCACCCCCACGCGCGAACTGGCGCTGCAGGTCAGCCGCGAGCTCGAATGGCTCTACGCCCGTACCGGCGCGCGGGTCGCGACTTGCGTCGGCGGCATGAACCCTTCGGCCGAGCGCAAGATGCTCGCCGGCGGCCCGGCGATCGTGGTCGGCACGCCCGGGCGCCTGCGTGACCACTTCGAGCGCGGGGCGCTGGACCTCTCCGCGCTCGCCGTCGCAGTGCTCGACGAGGCCGACGAGATGCTCGACATGGGCTTTCGCGAGGAGCTCGAGGCGATCCTCGACGCGACGCCAGAAACGCGCCGTACCCTGTTGTTTTCCGCGACAATGCCGCGCCCGATCGAGGCGCTCGCGAGGCGCTATCAGCACGACGCCCTGCGCATCGCGACGATCAGCGAGGGCGGCCGCGGCCACGGCGACATCGCCTACCAGGCGGTGACCGTCTCCCCGCCCGAGGTGGAGAACGCGGTCGTCAACCTGCTGCGCTTTCACGAGGCCGAGACCGCGATCCTGTTCTGCGCCACCCGCGAGAAGGTCCGCCATCTCCACGCGACGCTGCAGGAGCGCGGCTTCGCGGTCGTCGCGCTGTCAGGCGAGCACTCGCAGTCCGAGCGCAACCATGCCCTCCAGGCCCTGCGCGACGGCCGCGCCCGGGTCTGCGTCGCGACCGATGTCGCCGCCCGCGGCATCGACCTTCCGACCTTGAGCCTCGTCATTCACGTCGAGATCCCGCGTGATGCCGAGACCTTGCAGCACCGTTCGGGTCGCACGGGACGCGCGGGCCGCAAGGGGATCGCCGTGCTGATCGTGCCCTTCCCCGCACGCCGCCGGGTGGAGGCGATGCTCCACCGCGCCCGG
>JBJTSG010000268.1:0-5015 GCA_046076505.1 Erythrobacter sp.
GCTTCGCGGCTGATGTCCTGCGCCAGCACGCGGCCATCGACCCCGACCCGGTCAGCCAGGCGCACGGTGTAATAGCCCTCGCCTGCGCCGATGTCGGCGACGGTCATGCCGGTGCGGATATTGGCGAGGTCCATCACTACCTGCGCCTCGCGCCGCTCGTCACGGTCATCCTCGTTCGAAAACTGGTTGGAGACGACCTTGGCGACTTCGCGATCGGGCTGCGGGAAGGCGGCGGCGGTATCGTCAGGCCCCGGCGCGAGCGGCACGACCTTGTCGCAGGCCGCCAGCGCGAGCGCTCCGGCCAGCACCCCTGCGGCAAGGATCGCGGAACGCCGCATCGCAGGGTTACTCCACGTCCTCGATCTCGACCGTCTCGCCCGTCACCCGCTGCGCGAGCGCGGCCGAAATGAAGGGATCGATCGCCCCGTCGAGCACCGCATCGGGCGAGGTCGAGACCACGCCGGTGCGCAGGTCATTGACCATCTGATAGGGCTGCAACACGTAAGACCGGATCTGGTGGCCCCAGCCAATATCGCTCTGGGCCGAACGGCGCGGGTTCAAGGTCGATACGGTCGAATATCAGGCGGGCGAGCAGGCCGGGATCAAGTCGGCCACCCTGCTGATCAAGGGCGACGGGGCTTATGGCTATGCCAAGACCGAAAGCGGCGTCCACCGCCTCGTGCGCATCAGCCCCTACGACAGCTCGGCGCGCCGCCACACCTCTTTCTCCAGCGTGTGGGTCTATCCGGTGATCGACGACAGCTTCGAGATCGAGATCAACCCCGCCGACCTCAAGATCGACACCTACCGTGCCTCGGGTGCAGGCGGACAGCACGTCAACACCACCGATTCCGCCGTGCGCATCACGCACCAGCCGACCGGGATCGTGGTCGCCAGCCAGCAGGACCGCAGCCAGCACAAGAACCGCGAAATCGCGATGAACATGCTCAAGGCGCGGCTTTACGAGGCCGAAATGCGCGCGCGCGAGGAAGCCGCGAGCGCCGAGCACTCCGCCAAGAGCGACATCGGGTGGGGCCACCAGATCCGCTCCTACGTCCTGCAGCCCTACCAGATGGTCAAGGACCTGCGCACCGGCGTCGTCTCGACCTCGCCCGACGCGGTGCTCGACGGGGCGATCGACCCCTTCATCTCGGCCGCGCTCGCGCAGCGGGTGACCGGCGAGAAGGTCGAGATCGAGGACGTCGAGTAAGCCAATGCGCGCAGGCGCGGCGCTTCTCATTGCGGCGGCATCCTGCGGCGCACTCCTGCTCGCCGGGTGCGACCGCATCGCGCCCGCGACCGGCCAGCGCCCGGACAGCGCGCTCGCCTTCCCCGCGCCGGAGCGCCCGGTCGCGAAGGTGGTTTCGAACGAATTCTCCACCGAAGACGCCCGCGACGAGCGCGGCGAGGCAAAGGTTGTGATGGACCTTGCGCAGATGCGCCCGGGCATGACCGTGGCCGACATCGGGGCGGGCGAAGGCTACTACACCGTCCGCCTCGCCGAACGGGTCGGCGCGGAAGGGCGGGTGCTCGCTCAGGACATCAGCCGCGAGGCGCTGAACCGCTTGGGCCGCCGGGTCGAGCGCGAGCGGCTCGAGAACATCTCGATCAAGCTCGGCGCGATCGACAACCCGCAGCTGCCCGCCGACAGCTTCGACCGGATCTTCATGGTCCACATGTACCACGAGGTGACCGAGCCTTACGCCTTCCTCTGGAACATGTGGCCGGCGCTCAACGCTGGCGGGCAGATCGTGGTGGTCGAGAGCGACAGCGGTGTCGGCAGCCACGGCTTGCCGCACACACTGCTGTTCTGCGAGTTCGAAGCGGTCGGCTACGTGCTCGTCGAATACACCGAAAGACCCGATATCAAGGGCTATTTCGCGCGCTTCCAGAAGGGCCCGGAGCGGCGCGCGCCCGAGGCGATCAAAGTCTGTCCGGCCACCTGACTCCTGCAACTCCCGTGAGGTTGCGGAGCAGGGCAGCGCGGACTATGGCACCTTTCCGATAAGAACCGCGCCACTGGCGGCGCAGAGGGGATTGTTCGTTGTTCAAGGGATTGAGTCCGATCGTCTATGGCGGTCGTGAAGTCTGGCCGCTGGTCGAAGGCGGCAAGGGCGTATCGGCCACCAACCACGCAAGCTCGGGCGCCTGGGCGGCGGCGGGCGGGATCGGCACGGTGAGCGCGGTCAACGCCGACAGCTACGACGAGAACGGCAACGTCATCCCCCAGATCTACCGCGGGGCGACCCGCGTCGAGCGCCATCAGGAGTTGATCCGCTACGCCATCGAGGGCGCTACCACCCAGGTCAAGAAGGCTTACGAGATCGCCGGCGGCCGCGGCGCGATCAACATCAACGTGCTGTGGGAGATGGGCGGGGCGCAGGCCGTGCTCGAGGGCGTGCTCGAACGCACCCGCGGGCTCGTCACCGGGGTGACCTGCGGGGCGGGCATGCCCTACAAGCTCGCCGAGATCGCAGCGCGCTTCAACGTCAATTACCTCCCCATCGTCAGCTCGGGGCGCGCGTTCCGCGCCTTGTGGAAGCGTTCCTATCACAAGGTCGCCGAGCTGATGGCGGCGGTGGTCTATGAAGACCCGTGGCTAGCGGGCGGGCATAATGGCCTCTCCAATGCCGAGGATCCGACCAAGCCCGAAGACCCGTACCCCCGCGTCAAGGTGCTGCGCGAGACGATGCGCGCCGAGGGTGTCTCGGACGACGTGCCGATCGTGATGGCGGGCGGCGTGTGGTATCTGCGCGAATGGGAAAACTGGATCGACAATCCCGAGCTCGGCAAGATCGCCTTCCAGTTCGGCACGCGGCCTTTACTGACCCGCGAAAGCCCGATCCCGCAGATCTGGAAGGATATGCTGCGCACCGTCGAGCCGGGCGACGTGCTGCTCCACAAGTTCTCGCCCACCGGCTTCTATTCGAGCGCGGTCAAGACCCCGTTCCTTTACGACCTGATGCATCGCTCGGAGCGCCAGATCCCGTTCTTCAAGCGCGGCGAGGAAGAGGGCACCGTCCAGCTTGGCGAGGACGGCAAGGCGAGGAGCTTCTGGGTGCGCCACGAGGACAAGGCGCGCGCCGAAATGTGGATGCGCGCAGGCCACACCGAGCCCTTGAAGACTCCCGAGAACACCATCGTTTTCGTGACGCCAGAGGTGCGAGACACGATCCGCAAGGACCAGCAGGACTGCATGGGCTGCCTGTCGCATTGCGGCTTCTCGGCGTGGAAGGACCACGACGATTACACCACGGGGCGCTTGGCCGACCCGCGCAGCTTCTGCATCCAGAAGACCCTCCAGGACATCGCCCACGGCGACGACCCGGACAGGAACCTCGCCTTCGCGGGTCATGCGGCCTATCGCTTCAAGACGGACCCCTTCTTCTCGAACGGCTACACGCCAAGTGTCGGCGAGCTGGTCGAACGGATCTTGACGGGGGATTGAAGCGCGCGTGCAGGTGCGGTGGCGATCAGCCCCGCACCAGCGCCGTCAGCACCTGATCGGGCGGGCGGTGCCCGTCGGCCCACATGCGGATGTTGGCGATCACCTTGTGGCCCGAATCCTCGCGGCCTTCGGCGGTCGCGCTGCCGATGTGGGGGAGGGTCATCACGTTGGGATGGGCGATGAGGCGCGGATCGACGTGGGGCTCGTCGGGGTAGACATCGAGCCCTGCGCCCGCGAGGTGGCCGCTTTCCAGCGCCGCGATCAGCGCTTCCTGATCCAGCAATTCGCCGCGCGCGGTGTTCACGATACTGCTGCCCGGCTTCATCAGCCGGATGCGACGTGCGTCGAAAAGGTGGCGGGTCTCCTCGGTAAGCGGGCAGTGGAGCGTGAGGATGTCGGCCTCGCTCATAAGTGAATCGACGTCCGGCACGTAGCGTGCGCCGAGCATCCGCTCCAATGCCTCGGGCAGGCGCTTGCGGTTGAAGTAGGCGATCTCGAGCCCGAAGGCGCGGGCGCGGTGAGCGACGGCCTGGCCGATGCGCCCCATGCCGACGATGCCGAGCACCTTGCCCGCGAGCTTCCGCCCGAGCAGGCCCGAGGGCGTCCACCCGGTCCACTCGCCGCGCCTGACGAGCTGCGTCCCCTCGCGCACGCGGCGCGGCACGCCGATGATCATTGACATGGCGAGGTCGGCGGTGTCGTCGGTGAACACGCCAGGGGTGTTGGTGACGATGATCTTGCGCTCGGCCGCGGCGGCGAGGTCGATGTGCTCGGTCCCTGCGCCGAAGCTTGCGATGAGGCCGAGGCGTTCGCCTGCGCCGGCTATCAGGTCGGCGTCGATGCGGTCGGTGACAGTGGGCACCAGCACGTCGCAGTCCTGCATCGCCGCCGCCAGCTGGTCGCGCGTCATCGGCACGTCGGCCTCGTTCAGCACCACATCGAACAGCTCGCGCATCCGCGCCTCGACGCCCGGCACGAGGTGGCGGGTGACGATCACGCGGGCGGGCGCGGTGAGCGGGCGGGCAGGGCGCTGGGTCATGGGCTGTGGGCTAATGCCAGTCGGGCTTGGCGGTCAAGGCTCTCGACCTTGAATCCGTGCCGCTGGTAAGGCTATCGGAGGGGCCATGCCCTTCTTCCGCTTCTTTGCGATCCTTGCCCTTGTGACGACCGGCATTGTTGGATCGGTCGTCCCGCTCAGGGCGCAGGATCGGGTGCTCCCCTACTGGGCTTCGCTGCGCTACGAGAAGGTCAACATGCGGGTGGGCCCCAGCAACGAATACCCGATCAGCTGGGTCTATGTGCGCAAGGGCCTGCCGGTGAAGGTGGTGCGCATCCGCGAGGGCTGGCGACTGGTCGAGGACAGCGAGGGCGAGCAGGGCTGGATTGCCGCCAGCCAGCTCGATCCCGCACGCGCCGCGCTGGTGATCGGCAAGGGCAACGCCGACATGCGCGCCCAGCCCAACCCTGCCGCAGCGCTCAACTGGCGCGCCGAGCCGGGCGTCGTCGGCCGCCTCGGCGCCTGCCGCGAAGGCTGGTGCGAGGTCGATGTCGCGGGGCGCAAGGGCTG
>JBJTSG010000269.1:0-3167 GCA_046076505.1 Erythrobacter sp.
GCAGTTCGCGTAAGGACGCCCTGACGTGCCCTCACTCAAGGAACTCAAGGGCCGGATCAACTCGGTCAAGTCGACCCAGAAGATCACCAAGGCCAAGCAGATGGTCGCGGCGGCCAAGTTGCGCCGTGCCCAGGCTGCGGCCGAGGCCGGGCGGCCCTATGCCACGCGGCTTTCGGCTGTGATGGCGTCGCTGGCGAGCAAGGTCTCGGGCTCGATGAAGCTCGACCTTGCGCAGTACCGCGAAATGGCGGCGTTTGCGCAGTTCGGCTCGGACCTTGACGCCGCGACGCAGAAGCTGCTGAACCGCGGCGCGCGCCTCACTGAGCTGCTCAAGCAGAAGCAATTCTCGCCGATGCCCTTCGAAGAGCAGACCGTGTTGATCTACGCCGGCACCAACGGCTTCCTCGACGCCATCCCGGTGAACCGCGTCAACGAATACGAAGCGCAGATGCTCGACTACATGCGCCGTGAACACGGCGCGGTGCTGACCGAAATCCGCACCTCGAAGAAGTTCGAAGGCGAAGTCGCGGACAAGACCAAGGCCGCGCTCGAAGCCTTCGCCAAGCAGTTCGCGTAAGGACACCGCCCAGTGCCCTCACTCAAGGAACTCAAGGGCCGGATCAACTCGGTCAAGTCGACCCAGAAGATCACCAAGGCCAAGCAGATGGTCGCGGCGGCCAAACTGCGGCGTGCCCAGGCTGCGGCCGAGGCCGGGCGGCCCTATGCCACGCGGCTGAGCGCGGTGATGGCGTCGCTGGCGAGCAAGGTCTCGGGCTCGGCGGCGCCCAAGCTGCTGGCCGGCACCGGCTCGGACCGGCGCAACCTCCTCGTGGTGGTCAACACCGACAAGGGCCTGTGCGTCGGTCTCAATTCGAACCTCGTCAAGGCCGCCAAGGCCAAGGCGCGTGAGCTCGAGGCACAGGGCAAGAGCGTCGAGTTCTACCTCGTCGGCAAGAAGGGCCGCGCGCCGCTGAAGCGGGACTACGCGAGCCAGATCACCGGCGGCTATGACACCAGCACGGTGCGCACCCCCGGCTTCGACGAGGCCGAGGCGATCGCCAACGAGCTGATCGGCCTGTTCGACGCCGGCGCCTTCGATGTCGCGCACCTGATCTACCCGACCTTCAAGTCGGCGCTTGCGCAGGACCCGACCGTCACCCAGCTGATCCCCGTCCCCGCGCCGGCCGAAGCCGTGGCCGCGGACGCGGTGGTCCAGTACGAGCCGGGCGAGGAGGAAATCCTCGAGGAGCTGCTGCCGCGCTACGTGCGCACCCAGCTGTTCGGCGCGCTGCTTGAACGCGAGGCTTCCGAACAGGGCGCCTCGATGACCGCGATGGACAACGCCACGCGCAACGCGGGCGAGCTGATCCAGAAGCTCACCATCCAGTACAACCGCAGCCGCCAGGCCGCGATCACCACCGAACTCATCGAAATCATCGCGGGCGCTGAAGCGCTCTAATCGAAGGCTAAGGAACACATCATGGCCACCGCCCCCGCTCTCAACCAGACCACCAACGGCACCATCAGCCAGGTCATCGGCGCTGTCGTCGACGTGCAGTTCGAAGGCGAGCTGCCGCCGATCCTCACCGCGCTCGAGACCCGCAACGGCGACAAGACGCTGGTGCTCGAAGTCGCCCAGCACCTTGGCGAGAACACCGTGCGCACCATCGCGATGGACGCGACCGAAGGCCTCGTGCGCGGCGCGGAAGTGGTGAACACCGGCGCGCAGATCAGCGTTCCCGTGGGCCCCAAGGTGCTCGGCCGCATCATGAACGTCGTCGGCGAGGCGATCGACCAGCGCGGGCCCATCGGTGCCGAGCAGACCGCCCCGATCCACGCCGAGGCTCCCGCCTTCATCGACCAGTCGACCGAAGCTTCGATCCTCGTGACCGGCATCAAGGTGATCGACCTCCTCGCGCCCTACGCCAAGGGCGGCAAGATCGGCCTGTTCGGCGGCGCGGGGGTCGGCAAGACCGTGCTCATCCAGGAGCTCATCAACAACATCGCCAAGGGCCACGGCGGCGTGTCGGTGTTCGCCGGCGTGGGTGAGCGCACCCGCGAAGGGAATGACCTCTACCACGAATTCCTCGACGCCGGCGTCATCGCCAAGGACGCCGAGGGCAATGCGACCTCGGAAGGCTCCAAGGTGGCGCTCGTCTTCGGCCAGATGAACGAGCCCCCGGGCGCCCGCGCGCGCGTCGCCCTGTCGGGCCTGACGATGGCGGAGTATTTCCGCGACGTCGAAGGCCAGGACGTGCTGTTCTTCGTCGACAACATCTTCCGCTTCACGCAGGCGGGTTCGGAAGTGTCGGCGCTGCTCGGCCGCATCCCCTCGGCGGTGGGCTACCAGCCGACCCTGGCGACCGACATGGGCAAGCTGCAGGAGCGCATCACCTCGACCACCAAGGGCTCGATCACCTCGGTGCAGGCGATCTACGTGCCCGCGGACGACTTGACCGACCCGGCGCCCGCGACCTCCTTTGCGCACCTTGACGCGACCACTACCCTGTCGCGCGCGATCTCGGAGCTCGGCATCTACCCTGCAGTCGACCCGCTGGACTCGACCAGCCGCGTTCTCGAGCCCCGCGTCGTCGGTGCCGAGCACTACGAAACCGCCCGCCGCGTCCAGGAAATCCTGCAGAAGTACAAGAGCCTGCAGGACATCATCGCCATCCTCGGGATGGATGAGCTCTCGGAAGAGGACAAGCTCACCGTCGCCCGCGCGCGCAAGATCCAGAAGTTCCTGTCGCAGCCGTTCCACGTCGCGGAAGTCTTCACCGGCATCTCGGGCGTGTTCGTGCAGATCGAGGACACCGTGAAGAGCTTCAAGGCAGTCGTGGACGGCGAATATGACCACCTGCCCGAGCAGGCCTTCTACATGGTCGGCGGGATCGACCAGGTGGTCGAGAAGGCCAAGAAGATGGCCGAAGAGGCGTAAGGCAGCATGCCCCTCCACTTCGAACTCGTCACCCCTGCCAAGCTCGTCCGTTCTGAGGACGTCCACATGGTGGTCGTCCCCGGCACCGAGGGCGAATTCGGCGTGCTGGAGGGCCATGCGCCCTTCATGAGCACGATCCGCGATGGGGCGGTGCAGATCTTCGCCAAGGACGGCGCGGCGCCTGAAATCATTCAGGTGCGCGGCGGCTTTGCCGAAGTGAACGAGAAGG
>JBJTSG010000270.1:0-4996 GCA_046076505.1 Erythrobacter sp.
TCACCCAGCGCCTATGGCCGCTCGGCGAGGACGTGATGTTCATCCCCGGACACGGCCCGACCAGCACCTTCGGTCGCGAGCGCAAGACCAACGCCTTCGTCAGCGATTACGTGCTTTCCTGATTTTGCCCCCGCCTCCGCGGGGTCGTCCTCGGTGCTGTTTCGATCCCGGCGGGATCGCGCACCTGCGGCTCGGCCGCGTGGCCTCGCGGCCCGTCCGGTGGCGGGCCGATCACCGCTTATGGGCGCGGCATCACATCACCCCCACCGCGGTCAGCACCGCAACGATCGCGAGGCCCAATTGCACCAGCATCGTCACCAGCGTGCCGATCATCCGTCCGACCTGCGCCTTGCCGCCATCCATGCCGAAGCCGTGCGCGATGCGGCCGATGAAGTAGGCCGCCGCGACGTAGGCGAGCCACTGTCCGCCCGTGCCGGCGAGCTCGATCGCGGCGATCAGCACCAGCACGAAGCCCGTGTTCTCGACATAATTCAGTTGCGCGCGCATCCGGCGTTGCAGAGCCTCGCTCCCGCCGTCGCCGACGCTGATCTGGAGCGCGTTGCGCAGGGCGCCGATGCGGATGCCGAGCCACAGGTTGAGCACGGCGGCCGCCGCCGCGGCGGCGAGCGTGACGGGAAGTACGGTCATGAAAAAGGATTCCCCGGAGGTTCGTGAAGCTGTTCTTGCGCCCATTGCTAGGGCGGGCCGGCAAGTGTTGCAACGCGCGAATTTTGCGCTATAGCGCGCCCCTTCCCGCCGCTGCTGGCCAAGGAACCGTCGCGCATCCGCTCCCGGCTTGTGCGCGCGCCCTCCTTGCCGTAAGGGCGGCCATCGAGAATCAGGGCGCCGCCAATTCCGTCAGGGGGTTGCGCCACACGCAAAGTCATTCGAGGAATTGGTGCCGCCATGGCTGTCCCCAAGAGAAAAGTATCGCCCTCCCGCCGCGGCATGCGTCGCTCGCACGATGCGCTGAAGGTCGAGGCCTTCCATGAGTGCCCGAACTGCGGCGAGCTCAAGCGCCCGCACAACATCTGCGGCCACTGCGGCTACTACAACGGGCGCCAGGTCGTCGCCGTCGGCTGATTGCCGCAGGCGCGCGTGACACACCGGAGAAAAGCACGATGAGCCTGCCCCGTATCGCGGTCGATGCGATGGGCGGCGATGAAGGCGTGCGCGTGATGGTCGAGGGCGCCGCGCTGGCGCGCCGCCGTCACGACAAGTTCAAATTCCTGCTGGTCGGGGACAGCAAGCGCATCGAAGCCGCGCTTGACAATCACCCGAACCTGCGCGCGGCCTCGGAAATTCTGCATTGCGACGACGTGGTGGGCGGCGACGAGCTACCCAGCCGCGCCATCCGCCGCGCCAAGACCACCTCGATGGGCCTTGCGGTGGGCGCCGTGAAGACCGGCGACGCCGGCGCCGCGGTCAGCGCCGGCAACACTGGCGCGCTGATGGCGATGAGCAAGCTCGCCCTGAGGACGCTCCCCGGCATCGACCGCCCTGCGCTCGCCGCGATCATGCCGACCCTGCAATCGCACGACGTGGTGATGCTCGACCTCGGCGCCAACACCGAGGCGGATGCGAGGAACCTCGTTCAGTTCGCGGTGATGGGCGCGGCCTATTCGCGCATCGTCAACGGCTTCGACCGCCCGGTCGTCCGCCTCCTCAACATCGGTACCGAGGAGATCAAGGGCACCGAGGAGCTGCGCGAGGCCGCCGCGACCCTTGCCGCCGCGTCGGCCGATGGCGGGCTCGCGCTGCAGTTCGACGGCTTTGTCGAAAGCGACAAGATCAACCGCGGCGAGACCCACGTGGTCGTCACCGACGGCTTCTCGGGCAACATCGCGCTGAAGGCGATCGAGGGTTCGGCGCGCTTCGTGACGGACCTCTTGCGCCAGGCCTTCACCTCTTCGCTGCGCTCAAAGATCGGCTTCCTCGTCTCGCGCCCGGCGACCGAGCTCCTGAAGCACCACCTCGATCCCAACAACCACAACGGCGCGGTCTTCCTCGGCCTCAACGGCGTCGTCGTGAAGAGCCACGGCAGCGCCACCGCCAAGGGCGTCGCGCACGCCGTGGCCGTGACCGCGCGGCTGCTCGAGAACAAGCTCATCGAGCGCATCTCGCAGGACCTCTCCGCTCTCGGCGAGGAGAAGCTGCGCCGCAATGGCCGTCCATCCGCCGCACCGGCCACCGGCACCACGCCCGCGACCGACAGCGAGACGACTGCGTGAGCGGTTCGCGCCTGCTCGGCACGGGTTCGGCGCTGCCCCGGCGGATCGTGACCAACGCCGAGCTGGCGCAGACGGTCGACACCTCGGACGAGTGGATCCAGGCCCGCACCGGCATTCGCCAGCGCCACATCGCCGCTGACGACGAGACCACCGCGACCCTCGCCATCGCCGCCGCCCGCGCGGCGCTCGCCGATGCCGGGATCGAGGCGTCGAGCATCGGCCTCATCGTGCTCGCGACCGCCACGCCCGACAACACCTTCCCCGCCACCGCCACCAAGGTGCAAGCGGCTTTGGGGTGCCAGGGCGGGATCGCCTTCGACGTCGCGGCGGTGTGCTCGGGCTTTCTCTACGCGCTGGCCACGGCGGATTCGCTGCTCAAGACCGGCATGGCGAAACGCGCGTTGGTGATCGGCGCGGAAACCTTCAGCCGCATCCTCGACTGGGAGGACCGCACCACCTGCGTGCTGTTCGGCGACGGCGCGGGCGCGGTGGTGCTCGAGGCCCCCTCCGGGGACGAGGGCGGCGCGGGCATCCTTGGCACCAGGCTCCATTCGGACGGCGACCACCACGATCTCCTCTATGTGGACGGCGGCCCCTCGACCACGCAGACTGTCGGCCATGTGCGGATGCGCGGGCAGGAAGTGTTCCGTCACGCCGTGGTCAACCTGTCCGACGTTTTGAAGGAAGTGCTTGAAGAAACGGGGTTCGTCCCTGCGGACCTCGACTGGATCGTGCCCCATCAGGCCAATGCGCGCATCCTCGATGCGACCGCCCGCAAGCTCGGCATCGCGCCCGAGAAGGTGGTCGTCACCGTGCAGGATCACGCCAACACCTCGGCCGCCTCGGTCCCGCTCGCGCTCGATGTCGCGCGCAAGGACGGGCGGATCAAGCCAGGCGATCTGGTCATGCTCGAGGCGATGGGCGGGGGCTTCACCTGGGGCGCGAGCCTGATCCGCATATGACCTCGCGGGGCTTTGCGTGTCCCGTTCCCTAACACAATTGCTGAAAAGTCTTGCAGGCACGCAGCATAGCTTTGCAAAAGCGCGCAAATATTCGTAAACCACGCAAGCTTGTTCCGGGTCGCGCCGCGCAAGGAGAATTCGCATGATGCGTTCGGTTGGCACTTTGACCCGCGCCGATCTGGCCGAGACCATCAATCGCAAGATGGGATTCAGCCGCGCGGAGTCGCTGGATCTGGTCGAGGCGATCTTGGCCAAGATGAGCGATGCGCTCGCCAAGGGCGAGAACGTGAAGATCTCCGGCTTCGGCAGCTTCGTACTGCGCGACAAGAACGAGCGGATCGGCCGCAATCCCAAGACCGGGATCGAGGTGCCGATCACCCCGCGCCGGGTGATGACCTTCCGCGCGAGCCAGTTGCTCAAGGAACGGATCGCCAAGGGGTGATTCTTTCCGCCTTCAGGTGAGGCCAGATGACCGCTTTCGATGACGGCAAGGACCAGGGCGCGCTGCGCACCATCGGCGAGGTCAGCGAGGCGCTGGGCATCCGGCCGCACGTGCTGCGCTACTGGGAGGCGCAGTTTCCGCTGCTGAAGCCGCTGAAGCGCAGCGGCGGGCGGCGCTACTATCGCCCCGGCGACTTCGAGACCGTGCGCACCATCGACCGGCTGGTGAACCGCGAGAGCTACACGCTGAAGGGCGCCGAGGCAGTGCTGCGCGCCGCCGCGAAAAGCCCGCTCGACCGCCGCAAGGATGACCGCCGCGCCGGCGAGCGCCGGTCCGATGCCGACGAAACTGCCGCCCCGGGCGTGCGGCTGGTGGTCGCAGAAGGGCCGGAATTGGCCGAGATCATCGCCGGCCTCAAGGCCGTGCGCGCCAAGCTCGCCGCCGCGCTCGAGGCCTGAGCGCCTACTCCGCCGCCAGTAGCGCGGCTTCGCCGAGATCCACGCTGACGAGGCGCGAGACGCCTTTTTCTGCCATCGTCACCCCGAACAGGCGGTGCATCCGGCTCATCGTCACCGCGTTGTGGGTGACGATCAGGTAGCGCGTGGTGGTGGTCGCGACCATCGATTCGAGGAGGTCGCAGAAGCGTTCCACGTTGGCATCGTCGAGCGGCGCGTCGACCTCGTCGAGGACGCAGATCGGCGCGGGGTTGGTGAGGAACAGCGCGAAGATCAGCGCCGTTGCGGTCAGCGCCTGCTCGCCGCCCGACAGGAGTGAGAGCGACTGGAGCCGTTTGCCCGGCGGCTGGGCGTAGATCTCGAGCCCGGCCTCCAGCGGATCGTCGCTGTCGACCAGTGCAAGGTGCGCCTGGCCGCCCTCGAACAGGCGCGTGAACAGCACGCGGAAATGGGTGTCGACCGCCTCGAAGGCGGCACGCAGGCGCTCGCGGCCCTCGCGGTTCAAGTTGCCGATCGACCCCCTCAGCCGGGCGATCGCCTCGACCAGTTCGGCCTGCTCCTCGGCGCTGCTGCCATGCTCCGCCTCGATCCGCGCGAGTTCGTCGGCGGCGACGAGGTTGACCGGGCCGATGCGCTCGCGCGCGGCGGTGAGCTTGTCGAGCTCGGCGGATTCCTCGGCCGCCGGGGCGAGGTCATCCTCGGAAAAGCCGAAACGCTCGCCCAGCAGCGGCGGCGGGCACTGGAAGCGCTCGCCCGCGATGCGCGCCATCTCGGCGCGGCGCAGTTCCTCGTTCTCGGCGCGCGCGACGAGGCTTGCGCGGCTTTCGCGTGCCTGGGCGAGCACCTCGGTGACCTGCGCGAGGGCGGTGTCGGCGGCGCGGCTGCGCGCCTCGGCCTCGCGCATTG
>JBJTSG010000271.1:0-6232 GCA_046076505.1 Erythrobacter sp.
CCTCGACATGTCGATCACCCGCGCGCGGCAGATCGCCTTCCGACGGGCCGGCGATCAGTAGCGCCGGCCCGTGGCGCCGATCATTCGGCCGGGTCCGGGCGGTGTTCGAGAATATCGCCCGGCTGGCAATCGAGCGCCTCGCACAGCGCATCGAGCGTGCGGAAGCGGATGCCCTGCACCTTGCCGGTCTTGAGCAGCGAGAGGTTGGTGTTCGAGATACCGACCTTCTCCGCAAGGTCCTTCAAGGCGATCTTGCGCTTGGCCATCATCACATCGAGGTTGACGATGATCGCCATCAGACCATGCTCTCGCTGTCTTCGCGATAGGCGAGCCCCACGCGGAAGGCTTCGGCGACGAGGAAGGCGAGCAGCGCCACCACCAGCGCGATCAGCGGCACGTCGTATTCCATCCAGACATTGCGCATCCCCTCGACATTCCACGAAAGCGGGGTGTGCAGCGCAACGCCGCGCGGCATCGGCGCCGAGCGCAGGATGATCTGGGTGACGATCACGACATGGACCAGCGAAACGGCGCAGATGCCGAGGATGGCAAAGCCGATCCGGCGGATGGCAGCCAGCGTCTGGACAGTGAAGGGCGTGCCGGCGGCGAGCAGAATCAACACCTTGCGCAAGGCCAGCAGCGCCGCGGCGGCAAGTCCGATGACGGCAAGCTGCGCGATCACGTCGATCGCGTGGGCAAAAGGGGCACCGGCAAGCACGATCTCGCCGCGTGAAGCCGTGAGCATCCCGCCGTCCGCCAGCGCGCTGCTGGCCACGGGGGTATCCCACTGCACGGGCCAGCGGACAATGCCGAAAGTGCCCTTGGCAAGGGCAATCGTGGCGGTGCCCACGGCCAGGACGCCGGCGAGAGCGCAGAGAGCGACGAGCGCATCGATGATGCGGCGAACGGGCTTGACCAGCATGACATTCCTTTCTTCAGAATGTCTCACCAAGTAGCCGGCCTCCAGCAAAATACAACAATTATTTTATGTCTGACATAAAATTTATGATTTTTGGCATGATTTTTTCATTGCCGGTGGGATCGTCCGCTTGGAAGAATCTGATGCTGCCATTTCTTGGGCGAAGAGCAGCGAGCGGATGCCCGTGACACACGACGCGAACAAAGCAAGGGCTGCAAGGGCGGCGGCTTTGCGCCCCGCCTCGAGATGGCAATTGCTGCACACCAGACCAATGCCGACATCTTGCGTCTCATGTGTCGCAGTGTCGGTCATCAGCTGCTCGCCGAACCGGACGGCATCGCCATGGGCACGCTCGAGCTCCTGGTAGAACGCATCGAGTTCGGCGGGCACAGCATTGTCGGGATTGCGGTTGCGGCGCGCGATCCGGCTGCCCGCGCGATCTCCCCTGCTGGACAGGTCCGCGGCGATGGCAGGCGCGGCCGATTGGCACGCGCCGATGGCTCCCACCGGGCCGACCTGTTTGATCGCTGCCGATAGCTCCGCCTGAAGCTTCGCCAGATAGGTAACGGCCAACTGTGTTGCCTCTTGCACGAATGCAGGATCAGGACTTTGCGCGTGCTGCGAGGCGCCGCTTGCAGCCATCAGCCCGAGGCCCGCTTCGATGAGAATGCGCTTCATCACCTTGGGCTCCGGTTGCACCGGCCGAATGTCATCCAGAAGTGTGGCGTAGCTTTCCAAAAAAGGGTGCACCGCCGGACGGGGGTTGGGGGATTGTCCGGCGGTGCACAGGGGAGAGCTGATCATCCGACCGCGACCATCTGCAGATAGAGCGTGATCGCCTTGAAGCCCTGGGGGAACACTGCCTTCGCCTTCTTGCTGGATCGATGATGAACACCTCTTCCAGACTGTCTCGCAAGCAAGCGACGTCAGATCAGACCACACGCTTCGTCGGCGACCGGTACGAGCGCTGGCTCATCGGTATCATTGGCCAGCGCGGCAAAGGCGGTGTCCTGCGAAAGGAAGACCTTGCCCGAAAGGTCTTGCAGCAGGTGGCTACGCTGCAGGCGATCCATCACAGGGCCCTTTACCTCGGACAGGTGCAGTTTGATCCCCCCGTCGGCGAGACGGTGATTGATCGCCTCAAGGCTCTCCAGCCCCGAGGCGTCGATCGCATTCACGGCACTCGCCATCAGCACCACGTGGCGCAGCGCCGGGCGCTCGGCGACCTGTTCGAGCACATATTCTTCCAGCCAGCGGGCATTGAGATAGGTCAGGCTCTCATCGACGCGGATGGTCAGCAGATGCGGCAGCGTGAGCACATTATGGCGATCGACATTGCGGAAGTGCTCCGTTCCCGGCACCCGTCCGACGATGGCGGCATGCGGACGGCTCGCGCGCCACAGGTAGAGCAGCAGGCCGACGGCGACCCCCGCGATCACGCCCATCTCCACCCCGGCGAGCAGCGTGACCAGGATGGTCGCAGCATGGGCGGCAAAATCCGCCTTGGAATAGGCCCACAGGTGGCGCGGCGTCTTGAAATCGACGAGACTCAGCACCGCGACGATGATAGTCGCGGCGAGCGTCGCATTGGGCAAGTTGTAGAGCAGCGGGGTGAGGAACAGGCTGGCGAGCGCGATGCCGACAGCCGTAAAGGCTCCTGCTGCCGGGGTCTGTGCGCCCGCATCGAAGTTCACAACCGACCGGGCGAAGCCTCCGGTCACCGGATAGCCGCCTGACAGGGCGCTGGCGATGTTCGAGGCGCCCAGCCCGATCAGCTCCTGATCCGGCACGATCCGCTGGCGGCGCTTGGCGGCCAGCGTCTGCGCGACCGAGACGCTCTCGACAAAGCCGATCACCGAAATCAGCAGCGCGGGCACCCACAGCGCCTCGATCAGGGCGAGGTCGGCGGAGGGAAGCATAAAGGGTGGCAGGCCCTGAGGGATGCTGCCGACGATCGAGACACCCTGCGCCTCCAGTCTGAAGCCGATCACCGCAAGGATTGACAGCGCCACCGCCACCACCGGCCCGGCCTTGGCGCTCATGTCGGCGGCGCGGGCGCTGAGGCCGAGCTTCTGAAGCGCAGGCTTCAACCCCTTCCTCACCCAGAACAGGAACAGCGTCGCCGGAATGCCGATGGCGAGGGTCGCGGGGTTGATGTTGCCCAGATTGCTGGCGAGCCCGTGGAGCATCTCCGGCCAGGTCTCGCCGCCGGCCTTCACGCCGAGGATATGCTTCAGCTGACTGGTCGCGATCAGCACCCCGCTGGCCGAGATGAACCCGCTGATGACGGGATGCGAAAGCAGGTTTGCAAGGAACCCCAACCGCAGCAGCCCCAGCACCACCAGCATCACGCCCGACAGCGCCGCCAGAGTGATTGCCGCTTGCCAATAATCCGCCGTCCCCGGTGCCGCGACTGCGCCCGCCGCGCTCGCCGTCATCAGCGACACCACCGCCACCGGGCCGACCGCAAGCGTCCGGCTGGTCCCGAAGATCGCATAGGCGAACAGCGGCAGGATCGAGGCATAGAGGCCGACGACCGGCGGCAAGCCCGCCAGCATCGCATAGGCAAGGCTTTGCGGAATCAGCATGATGGTGACGATCATCGCCGCCATCAGGTCGCTGGTCAGCCCCGCGCGATCATAGGTGCGGCCCCATTCGAGAATGGGAAAATAGCGGGCAAGCATGTCGATAGAGCCTTTTTACTGTGCGATCAGTCCGCCCGGCCCGGCGAGCCACTCGCGGCCCTTGAGCATCCCGTTCCAGTAGATCCACGGCAGGGCGTCGGCCTTGAGCATCCATGACAGGCGCGCAGGCCTGGTGCCGTCGACCAGCCATGTCGGAAAACTCGGTGCAAGCTTGCCGCCATAGGCGAATTCAGCGAGCACGATCTTGCCGCGCTCCACTGTCAGGGGGCAGGATCCATAGCCGTCGTAGCCGGCCGTCGGCCCCTTCCCGTCCAGTGCGCGCAAAGCATTGACCGCCACCACCGGGGCCTGCTTGCGCGCGGCGGCGGCGGTCTTGGCATTGGGCATCGAACCGGCGTCCCCAAGGCCAAAGACATTCGGATAACGCACATGCTGGAGCGTGTGCTGGTCGACATCGATGAACCCGCTCGCCGCCGCCAGCGGACTATCGGCGAGGAACTGCGGCGCGACCTGCGGGGGGACGACGTGGAGCATATCGAAGCCGACCGTCTCCTCGCCTTCCGGCGTGGCGAAGGTCGCCTGCCGCGCGGGGCCATCCACCGCGATCAGGTTGCTGCCGAGGTCCAGATGGATGCCGTATCTGGCGACATATTCCTGCAAGGCCGGGACATAGTCCGCGACGCCGAAGAGGACCGCGCCGGCATTGCGGAACTCGACCTCGATCTTGCCGAGCACGCCCGCGCGGCGCCAGTGGTCGCAAGCGAGATACATCGCCTTCTGCGGCGCGCCGGCGCATTTGATCGGCATCGGCGGCTGGCTGAAGATCGCCCGCCCCGAACGCGTCGCCTTGACCAGTTCCCAGGTGTAGGGCGCCAGATCGGGGCGGTAGTTGGAGGTGACGCCGTTTTGGCCAAGCGCGGCTTCAAGCCCGGCGATCTTGTCCCACGCAAGTCGGATGCCGGGGGCGACGATCAGGACGTCATAGGTGAGCGTGCTGCCATCAGCCAGCGTCACCTGATTGTGGTCGGGCTGGAAGCGGGCAGCGGCCTGCTTCACCCAGGTCACTCCCTTGGGCATCACGCTCGCCATCGGGCGGGTGGTGGTGACGACATCGAACACGCCGCCGCCGACCATCGTCCATCCGGGTTGATAGGCGTGGGTGTCCGACGGCTCGACAATGGCGATGTCGAGCCCGTGGCGGCGCTTCAGCATCGAGGCCGCCGTGGCGATCCCGGCCGCGCCGCCGCCGATGACGACGACGGTGTGCTTGGTGTTGGTCATGTCCTCTCCCTCCCTTTTTGCGCAGCCTCAGCCGCCCGCTTCCATGCGTTCGGCGAGTGCCGAAAGGTCGTATCCCGCAGCGCCCGCGCGGCTGAGCCGTTCGGCGACGCTGAGGTTGTGCACGTTGGCGAGCGCATCGAGCGTCGCTGCCCGCGTGCCCGTGCGGCAATAGGCGAGCACCTTGCCCTGCGAGCCACGTCGGACTGCGCCAAAGGCCGCGACGGCGGCAGGCGGGAACAGGCCGCCGCTGACGGGCAAGTGGTGGAAGGCAAGACCTGCTAGCTCGGCGGCGCGGCGCATGTCGTCGAGCATCGGCTGACCCTGCTCCTCGCCGTCTGGGCGGTTGCAGATCACGGCGACAAAGCCCTGATCGGCCAGCGCAGCGAGTTCCTCGGGCTGCATTTGTGCAGCGACCGCAAGGGTATCATCGATCACTTTGAGTTCCATCATCCCTGTCCTTCCATCAGCCGCACCGCCAGCATTCCGGCGAGCATCGCAGCCACAAAGATCGCCGCCGATGCGGGCGCAATTGCAAGGGCCGCAAAGCCCGGCCCGGGGCACAGGCCCGCGATCCCCCAGCCAATCCCGAACAGCGCCGAACCACCGATCAGGCGCGGGGTGAGGTCGCTGCGGTCAGGCAGCGAGAATGCGTCTGCAAAAGCTGGCCGCAGCATCCGGCGCTGTATGATCCAAGCCAGCGCCATCACCAGCACCGCCCCGCCCATCACGAAGGTGAGCGTCGGGTCCCAGTCCCCGAACAGATCAAGAAAGCCCCGCACCCGCGCCGGATCGGTCATCCCGCCGACGGTGAGCCCCGCGCCGAAGATCGTGCCCGAGACGAGAGGAACCAAAGTCTCGCGGATCATGGCAGAACCTCAATCCCGAGCGCATTCATCGCCGCAACGGTGGCAAAGCCGGTCACCATGAAGGTTGCCACAGCCACGAGGGAACGTTGCGACAGGCGGCTCATCCCGCACACGCCGTGTCCGCTGGTGCATCCCGAGCCGAGCCGCGTGCCGACGCCGACGATCAGGCCGGCGATCACCAGCGTCAGCGGCGCGGCAAAGCCTGGCGTCGGAGCCTCGGTCAGGCTGGAGACAATCAGCGCGCCGAGCGGCAGGCCGATCACGAAGGCCCAAGCCCCGCTGCGCGGCAGCGAGCTGTCCGCGATGCCGAAGGCGCGGGCGGCAATACCGGACACCCCGGCGATCCGCCCTGCCCCCAGCAGCATGATCGCCGCCGCCAGCCCGATCATGAGCCCGCCGATCAGCCCCGGCAGCGGGGCAGCATCAGGAAACCCCGGCAGGGTCATACCGCGTTGACCGGGATCTTGAGGTAGGTGACGCCGTTCTCGTCCGGCGGCGGCAGGTGGCCGGCGCGCATGTTG
>JBJTSG010000272.1:0-5253 GCA_046076505.1 Erythrobacter sp.
GCGACCTGCTGTTCCAGGTCGTGTTCCATTCCCGGATGGCCGAGGAAGCCGGCCAATTTGCCTTCGATGATGTCGCTGCCGGCATTGCCGACAAGATGGAGGCTCGCCATCCCCACATATTCGGTGCCGCCGGCGGCACGATGGACGAAGCGCGCTGGGAAGATATGAAAGCCGAGGAACGCGCGGCCAAGGGCGTTGAGAGCGCGCTTGACGGCGTCGCCCTCGCGCTTCCCGCTTTGATGCGAGCCGAGAAGCTTCAGAAGCGCGCCGCGCGGACAGGGTTCGACTGGCCCGATCCGTCAGGGTCAGAAGCCAAGATCCTCGAGGAGATGGAAGAGCTCAGGACCGCCACCTCGGAAACAGCCAAGGTGGAGGAAGCCGGCGACCTGCTCTTCGCCGTGGTCAATTACGTCCGCGCCCACGGCATCAGTGCAGAAGAGGCGCTGCGCGCCGCGAACGCCAAGTTTGAGTGGCGATTCCGGGCGATGGAGGCGCTTGCGGGGACAGAAGCCTTTGCCAAGCTCTCGCTCGAAGCCCAGGAAGATCTGTGGCAGAAGGTCAAGAAAGACGCCTAAGCCTCAGGAGAGGCTTGAAAACTGCCCAAGCTCCTTGGGATTGAGCCGCACCGTCAAACGCCGCAGCGGCCCCGCTTCGCCCTCGCCCACATCCTCGTCGCCAAGCACATCGCCGTGGGCGTGGAGCCAGGCTATTCGGCGTCCGTCACTCACCGGCAGGATGAAGCTCACTTCGCGCGCGCCGCCGGTCAGGAGGCGAGCAAGCTGCGCCTCAAGAAGGTCCACCCCCTCCCCCGTCGCGGCCGAAAGGATGACGGCACCTTGCCCCTCACCCGCTTCGCGCAATTCTGCAAGATTCTCAGTGTCCAAAAGGTCGCACTTGTTCCAGACTTCGAGGATAGGAATGCTGCTCGTACCGGTCTCCGCATCGACGACATCGAGATCCGCAAGCACCTCGAGCACCTGCTTCTTCTGCGCCGCGTGGCTGGGGTTCGCCATGTCGCGCACGTGACAGATTACGTCGGCCGCCGTCACCTCTTCGAGGGTTGCGCGGAAGGCTGCCACCAATTGCGTCGGCAGGTCGGAGATGAAGCCCACGGTATCGGAGAGGATCGCCTTCTCCACCCCCGGAAGGCTGATCGCCCGCATCGTCGGATCGAGCGTTGCGAAGAGCAGGTCTTCGGCCATTACCTCCGCACCGGTCAAGCGGTTGAAGAGCGTGGACTTTCCTGCGTTCGTGTAACCGACCAGCGCCACCACCGGCCAGGGCGCACGGCCGCGGCGGTCGCGGTGGAGTTGGCGGGTCTTCCTTACCTGATCGAGCTCGCGACGCAGGCGTGCCATGCGCTGCCGGATCATCCGCCGGTCCGCCTCGATCTGGGTTTCCCCCGGGCCGCCGAGGAAGCCGAAGCCGCCGCGCTGGCGCTCGAGGTGGGTCCAGCTGCGCACGAGGCGGCTCTGCTGGTAGTCGAGATGCGCGAGCTCGACCTGGAGGCGGCCTTCCGCGGTTGCCGCGCGTTCGCCGAAAATCTCAAGGATCAGCCCTGTCCGGTCGATCACCTTGCGCTTCAGCCGGTCTTCAAGATTGCGCTGCTGGATCGGGGTCAGCGCGCCGTCGACGATCACCAGTTCGGCCTCGTGCTGTTCGCACCATATGCCGATATTCTCGACCTGCCCCGAGCCAAACAGCGTGTTGGGCTGCATTTGGCGCACCGGCAGGATCGCCGCATGCGCGATCACCACGCCAATCGCGAGCGCCAACCCCTCGGCTTCGGCAAGGCGCTCCGCAGGGTCGAGATCGTAGCGCAGCGCGCGAATGTCGGGGCACAGGACAATCGCCCGCGCACCGCGGGTCACCTCATCCTGGAATTCACTGTCGAAGCTCAGTCGTCTATCCCGTCGCTCTCATCGTCATCGTCATCATCGACGCTGAGGTCGACCGGCGATGCGGGCTGGATGGTCGACACGGCATGCTTGTAGGCGAGTTGCACCGCGCCATCGCGTTCGAGCAGCATACAGAACAGGTCGTAGGCGGCAATGCGGCCCTGGAGCATCACGCCGTTCACGAGGAACATCGTGACCTGAACTTCGGCCTCGGCGACGCGGCTGAGGAACACGTCCTGCAACAGCTTCTGCTTGCGGCCGCCGGGCTGGCTGCCGAACTGCGCCGGGTCGAGCGATTGACCGGGCATGATCGTGCTGATCGCGTGCTTGTAGACGAGCTGCGACTGTCCGTCACGGCGCAGCAGGATCGAGAAGTTGTCGAACCAGGTGACAATGCCCTGCAGCTTCACGCCTTTCACCAGGAACATGGTGACGGGAATCTTGTTCTTGCGCAGCAGGTTGAGGAAGGCGTCCTGGAGATTGCCCTGCCGGGTCGCTGCGGCGCCTCCGGACTTGGCTTCGGAAGCTTCGCCACGCGTTTCGGCCGGAGCCGCGCGCTTGATCGGACGGGGGGAGAGCGTTCGCCCGCTGGACATGGTCGTGGCTCCTTTTCTTGGCGGCCGATATTGCGGTCCGCATCGGTCTGGCCGTCGCAGTTCGGGGTGCGGCAGCCTCGCGCAAGGCATAATGGCGACTGGAGCCCCGCGCGGCAAGGCTTGAATTGACGCAAATTTTCCGTTCGTCGCCAGAGACTCAATCCTCGTCGTCGCGACGGTCGGCCATGCCGAGAAGCTTGAGCTTGCGATGCAGAGCCGAGCGCTCCATGCCGATGAAGCTCGCGGTCTTGGAAATGTTGCCCGAAAAACGGCGGATCTGGATCGAGAGGTACTCGCGTTCGAAGCTGACCCGTGCCTCGCGCAGCGGTACGCCCATGATCGCCGACAGGCTGTCGCTGGCGAGCCCGATCTGGCCGCCGACGATCTCGGGCGGCAGCATATCGGGCTCGACAAGGCCGAGCCTGTCGCGCGGGGTCATGATGATCGTCCGCTCGACCACGTTCCTTAGCTGGCGCACGTTGCCGGGCCAGTCGTAGGCCTGCAGCGCCGCCATTGCCTCGCTCGAGACCTCGGGGGGGCTGAGGCCCTGATCGTTCGAGTAACGGGTGAAGAAATGCTCGGCGAGCGCGGGAATATCCTCGCGGCGCTGGGCGAGCGAGGGGATCGTCACCGGAACGACATTGAGACGGTAGAAGAGGTCCTCGCGGAAGCGCTTCTCGGCCATCTCGACGGTGAGGTCGCGGGTGGTCGAGGAGACGACGCGCACATCGACCCCGATCTGCCGCGTGCCGCCGACGCGCACGAAGCTCTGATCAGTCAGGACGCGGAGGATGCGCGCCTGGGTGGAGAGCGGCATGTCGGCGATCTCGTCGAGATAGAGCGTGCCGCCATCGGCCATTTCGAGGAGTCCGGGGCGCACCTGCTTGCCGTTAATCTCCTCGCCGAACAGTTCCTGTTCGAAGCGCTCGGGCGTGATGCGCGCGGAATTCACCAGGACGAAGGCGCCGTTGGCGCGCGTGCTCCAGGCATGGAGCATGCGCGCGGCGACTTCCTTGCCCGCGCCGGCTGGCCCGGCAATCAGCACCCGGCTGTCGGTGCTCGCCACGCGCTTCAGCGTCGCGCGAACGGCGTTGATCGCGGCCGAGTTGCCGGTGAACTCCGCACTCCCCCAACTACCCTCGCGCAGACGGCTGTTCTCGCGCCGGAGCCGTTCCGTCTCCGTCGCCCGCTCGACAAGGAGCAAGAGGCGCTCAGCCTCGAAGGGCTTCTCGATGAAGTCCATCGCGCCGCGCCCGACAGCGGCGACAGCGGTATCGATGTTCCCGTGGCCCGAAAAGATGATCACCGGCAGGTTCGGCTCGCGCGCCTTGATCGCGTCGAGCAGTTCGAGCCCGTCCATCTGGCTGCCGTGGAGCCAGACGTCGAGCAGCACGAGGCTAGGCCGCCGCTCGTCGATGGCGGCGAGCGCCTCGGTGCTGTCGGCAGCCGTCCGGCAGGCATAGCCCTCGTCGCCGAGCACGCCGGCCACCAGTTCGCGGATGTCGCGTTCGTCGTCGACGATCAGGATTTCGAGCGCCATTGCGCAGGTCCTTCAGCTGGAAATTCAGGTGGAGCGGGAGAGGCGATCATGCGTTGCCGCCTTCAATTGGTTTGGGATTGCGGGCGAAGCGCAGGCTGACGCGGGTGCCGCCGCTCGCCGCAGTCGCGAAACTCATGTCGCCGCCATGCTCATCGACGATCTTGTTGACGATCGCGAGGCCGAGGCCGGTGCCCTTCTCGCGGGTGGTCACATAGGGCTCCGTGATCCGCTCCGGGTTCGGCGGCAGCCCGATGCCGTTGTCCTCGATAGTCACGCAGATTGCATCGCCCGCATCGCGTACGGCAACGGCGATGTTGCCAGTGTAGTCTTTTCTACCCTCGCCCGCTCGCGCCTCGACCGCCTCGACCGCGTTCTTCAGCACATTGGTCATGGCCTGGCCGAACTGGTGGCGGTCGCAGCGCACCTCGCGATCGGTGAGGTCGGCGGAATCGACGGTGAAGGCGATCCCCTGGTGCGCGACTTCCTGCAGAAACACCGCCTGACGGACCAGATCGAGCGCGTCCTCGTCCCGAAACACCGGCTTGGGCAGGCGCGCGAAGGAGGAGAACTCGTCGACCATGGTCCTAAGGTCGCCCACCTGGCGGACGATGGTGCTGGTGAGATCGTCGAACAGCTCGCGATCGGCCTCACCCACTTGCGTGCGGTAGCGCCGCTTCAAGCGCTCCGTGGCGAGCTGGATCGGGGTTAGCGGGTTCTTGATCTCGTGCGCGATGCGCCGCGCGACATCGGACCAGGCAGCTTGCCGCTGGTCAAGCAGTTGGCGGGTGATGTCTTCAAAGGTGATCACGTGGCCGCTCTTGCCGGGCGCGACCTTGACCGCGAGGGTCAGGAGCTCGCTGTCCTTCGCATGGGTGACGACGGCGCGTTCCTTGCCTTCGGCGATCACCCGGGCGAGCTCGGGTGCGAGAGCCGCGAGCGACTGGCCGGTGAGGCTGCCTGCGGCGTCGCCTGCCCCCTGCGGCGCGAGCAGGGCCTGCGCCGAGGAATTCAAAAGCGTGACCTTCGCCTCGGCATCGACCGAGACGACACCGGCGGTGACGGATTCGAGCACCGCCTCGGTGAAGGCACGGCGGTCGTCGATCTGGCGGTTGGCGCTGACGAGGGCCTGGGAGTCATATCCATCATACCCGTCATGCAACGGCCAAGATGCTTGTGCCACAAGCAATACAGCTATGATGGATAAAATGATTAACCCGTC
>JBJTSG010000273.1:0-7835 GCA_046076505.1 Erythrobacter sp.
TGGATCAACCGAAACCGGCGCCTCGCCAAGGACGTCGAAGCCACCCTCAAATCCGCCGCAGCCTTCCTCTACGCCGCCGCCGCCATGCTCATGATCCGCCGATTGGCACGCTCTGAATGACTTTCGAAACCGACTCTGAGACCGAGGCGCAGGCGAGCGCCGGGGCGCGCGAGGCGCGCAACCAGATCGAAGCGGGCGTGATGATCGCGCACAGCCGGGCGGAAACCGCGCGAAGGCGGCACGCACTCTATGCCCGCAGCATTGCGGCTGCGGACGAGTCGCTGCGGGTCGCGCGACTGTCCTTCCGCGAATTGCAGGGCACCAGCCGTGATGTCACCGACGCCGAGCTCGTCGCTGCCAGCGCGCGGGTCGAGCAGGCGCTGGTGGCCTATGAGTACGTCGATGCCCTTATCAGTCTGATGGAATCGAGCGGCCAGATGGAGCGGTTGCCTGATTATCTTGTGGCAGCTGGAGGCGGCCAATGAACGACTCATCGGCGCAAGCGGGCCGCAAGTTTCCCGTCACGTTGGCTCTGGCTCTGGCTTTCGTTGGGGTACTGGCGCTGGGCCTGTGGCTCGCTTGGCGGCCTGCGCCCGATCAGGTGCAGGGGCTGGTCGATGCGCGCGAATTGCGGGTCGCCAGCAAGGTCACCGGCAGGCTCGCGCAGATCCATGTCGAGGAAGGGCAGATGGTCGAAGCAGGGCAATTGCTCGCCACCATAGACAGCCCCGAAGGGCGCGCCAAAGAGGCGCAGGTCAGCGCCGTGGTCGACGCAGCCGAAGCGCAGGCCAGCAAAGCCGAGGCGGGCGCCCGGGCCACCGAGATCGCCGCCGCTGAAGCGCAATGGCTGCGCGCGGCGGCTGCGGCCGATCTGGCGCGCGTGACCTTCGAGCGGATCAACCGGCTGGCTGAAGAGGGCGTGGTGCCGGGCCAAAAGCGCGACGAGGCGCGCACCAACTTGATCGCAGCCGATCAAGCAGCCCGCGCGGCGCGTGCACAATATGACACGGCGCGCGAAGGGGCCCGCCGCGAAGACAGGCGCGCTGCCGAAGCACAGGCCAGTCAGGCACGCGGTGCCGCCGCCGAAGTCGCCGCCGCGCTGGCTGAAACGGCGGTGTTCGCGCCCTCCAGGGGCGAGGTCGGCCGCAGGCTGGCCCAGCCGGGCGAACTCGTCGGTGCGGGCTTTCCCATCATGTACGTGACCGAGACACAGCGCCCGTGGGTCACTGTGACCATGCGCGAAAATCAGCTGGCAGGGATGGCGCCCGGCAGCGAAGTCACAGGCATCATTCCCGCGCTCAAGGGTGCCAGCGCGCGTTTCCGGGTTACCTTCATGGCACCTGCGGGCGATTATGCGACCTGGCGCGCCACCCGCCAATCGAGCGGGTTCGATATCAAGGGATTCGAAGTGCGCCTCGCACCGCTCAAGCCCATCAAGGGCCTGCGTCCCGGCATGTCGGTCCTGTTCGACTGGCCGCAATGAGTTTTGCGGCGCGTTTTGGGGCGAGCTTTCGGCGCGAGGGCGCGTTCCTGGCGCGCAACCCGTGGGACCTGGCGCTGCTGACCTGGCTACCGCTGGTGCTCTGTGCCCTCATCGCGTGGCAATTGTCCGGCGGGGTGGTGCGCGATCTGCCGGTGGCGCTGGTCGATGCCGAGCGCAGCGCCTTGTCGCGCGACATCGCGATCCGCATCGAGGGCGCACCTGGGCTGCAGCTCGCATCCACCCTCACCGATATGCGCGAGGCCGAAGCCCTTGCCCGCGCGGGGGCGGTCGAGGCGATCGTCTTGGTCCCGCCTGACGCAACCCGGCGCGCCTTTGCGGGTCAGGGCCAGATCATGCTCTACGTCAACGCGGCCCATTCGGCCGCCTCCTCGACCATCCAGCGCGACATGGCCGCGATCATTGCCGCCGCCAATGCGCGCGAGGCGGTCGAGCAGATCGCCGCCGTCTCGCCGCCCGGCAGCGTAAGGCCAGCGCCTCTCAAGGTGACATCGGTGATCGCCTTCAACGCGCCCGCCAGTCAGGAACAGCAATTGGTGAGCCTGCTGCATCCGGCGCTGTTGCACCTGCTGTTCATGCTGGCGGTGGTGAGCGCTTTCGGGCGCGAATTGCGCGATGCGACGGTTGCCGCGTGGCAGCCCGACAGCGCAGCGCTGGCGGGCAAAGCGGCGCTTTATGTGCTGGCCTTCATGGCATGGGGAGCGATGGTGACGGCCTATCTGGCAGGCTTTCGGGGCTGGGCGATGGCAGGCGGGCCGGTGCTGCTGATGGCGGGCTATTTCGCGATGTTCGCCGCCTATGCGGGGGTCTCCCTGCTGCTGCTCGGCCTTACCCGCTGCATGAGCCAGAGCCTGTCGCTGACCGGGCTTTATGCCGGCGCATCCTTCGCCTTTGCAGGGGCGATCTTTCCGGTCGATCAGGCGAGCGGTTTTGCGAGGGTCTGGGCGGAGATGCTGCCTTTCACCCACTTCGCGCGGTTGCTGGCGCTGGACTGGATCACCGGTGCGCCTGCGGCAGTCGCTGCAGCGCCGCTGATGCCGCTTGGCCTGATCGCGCTCGTCACGGCGGTGCCCGGCGTGTGGCTCTATTTGCGCGCGGCTGAGCGTCAGCAAGATTGGGGGAGGCGCTGATGTGGGCGGCGTTCCGCGCGGTGTTCGCCGCAATCTTCGCTGATCGCGCGGCGGCTCTGCTGCTGTTCGGTGCGCCGATCCTTTACGCCGTGCTCTATCCCAGTGCCTATTCGGGCGAGCTGGTGGTCGACGCGCCGGTGGTGGTGGTAGATCTCGATCGCAGCGCGGCCAGCCGCGATCTGGTGCGCCGCGCCGCCTCCGTCAGCCAGGTGCAACTGGTGGCAAGCCTCGCTTCAGCGCGCGAAGCGGAAGCCTGGCTGGCGGCAGACAAGGCAAGTGCTGCCGTGATCATCCCCGAAGGCTATGGCCGCGCCATCGCCCAGGGACGCAGCGGCGAGGTGATTCTGGTAGGGAGCGGGGCGCATCTTCTGCGCTCCTCGAGTGCGCTCAATGGGATCGGGGCGGCGCTTGTAAGTATCGCGCGCGAGGCGGCCTTTGATCAGGCCCGCGCCGCTGGCCCGGCCGCGCCGCCTGCTCTGAACCTCGTCACTCGCCCGCTGTTCAACACCCGCGAAGGCTATGGCGCGGCGGTGTTTCCCGGGGTCGCCTTCATCATCGTGCACCAGTCGCTGCTGCTTGGCCTTGCGCTGCTGGCGGGGACTGCGAGGGAAAGGCTCGGCGCGCCGCTCAGTGTGACACCGGCGCAGTTCGCCGGGCTGGGGCTGGCCGCCAGCACGATTGCCATGGCGCAGGTGTGCTGGTTTTCAGGCTTCGTGTTCTGGTGGCAGGACTATCCGCGCGGCGCGGCGCCCGTGTGGCAGGTGCTCGCGGGCGCAGGCCTGTTCGTCGCCGCTACCGCTGCGCTGGTGCTGCTGCTGGCGAGCCTCTTCCGCACCCGCGAACGGCCCCTGCAGCTGGGCCTCGGCATCTCGCTGCCGCTGTTCTTCCTGTCGGGTCTGACCTGGCCTGCGGCCGCAACCCCCCAGCCGCTGGTGTGGTTGGCTCGCCTGTTCCCCACCACACCGGGGCTGGAAGTGATGGTGGGGCTCAACCAGATGGGCGGGACCTTGGCCGATCACGCCGGAGCGCTGGCGAACCTCGCCGTGCTGGCACTGGCGTTCGGCGCGCTCGCATTCTGGAAGTGGACCTCTCCGCAGCCCCTGCGCTCACCGTTCCTGGCCGGATCGCGGCAGGCCGGTGCCTGACAACGCGGCCGGCAAGCGACGGACTTCGTATCATCATCGCGATGGTATGGATCAGGCCACGGACCGTGCTGCGCGCTGGCCCTCGATAGAACAGAGTGCGATTCTCTTTATGGGGATGATCCCTGCGCTCACGCCTTCCCATTCTTCTCGCCGCCCTTAGCGCGCTTGTTCGCATCAGCGCGGCGGCACACGCGCGGCTGGATGCCGGGACGCAGGTCGAGGGCGACCTGCGCTTGCGGCAGCTCTCAAAAGCGGTCACGATGCACAGCGATTAGTACGGGAGCGATGAGCCGGAGATGCCAGCGCGTTTCGTAATCACCGGCGCAATGCTAGGAACCGCCTTGAACTTCAGACCCCCGGTAACACAGAAGCCGACATCTGGATGACCGGCCATTCAGCCCCCATCCACTTACGGTCGTTAGCAGGGGCGATGTGCGACCCTAAAGCCGGCATGGCGGGTGTTGGCTAATCCAGACAACCACCTCCGCCACCGGGAACGACCAAGTCTGGGTCGTAGTCCGCTGTTGCGAGGGCGCCGTCAGGATACCGGCTTCCCGTGCGCGACGCCGGAAAACCGGACGGCATTTTTTGCATTCACACCCACTCATGACCTTTCATCATCTTTGCCGCGAGTGGCGTGCCAGCTTTGCGCCCTCGTCCCAGTGGGTGTGGTGAGCCTGACAATATCCTGAAAGCGGAAGAAGCTGCGAGCTCGCCACAAATGTGGACCGGCGTGCAAAAGGGATCCCGTTGGCGGGTGATCGGCGTCTAGGAGAGACCCCTCATTCCGGTGGTGTAGCGGGCTGCCTGGTTTTCCAGGTGGCGAGATCGGGATGTTGGTGGTGGAGACGGTTGTCCGGATACGGCGGGAGCACGCGCGCGGGAAGGCGATCAAGGCGATCAAGGCGATCAAGGCGATCGCGCGGGATCTGCGGTTGTCGCGCAAGGTGGTGCGCATGGCGATCCGGGCGCCGGAAGGCGGGTTTGATTATCGGCGTAAGGTTCAACCGCTGCCCCGGCTTGGGCCGTCCCAGGAGCGGCTCGATGTGCTGCTGACGGAGAACGAGGCCCGGCACCGGCGCGATCAGCTCCGCATGACCCGGATCCATGATCTGCTGCGGCGCGAGGGCTTCGAGGGATCCCACGACGCTGCTCGATCGCATCACGCACCATTGCGATATCGTCGAGACCGGCAACGACAGCTGGCGCTTCAAAACCGCAGCTGAGCCTGTCAGAAAACCGCCTTCGCGCTGCTGGCGCCCCCGCCCCCGGTCGGGCTACGCCCTCCCTACGCCGTCAGCAGCGCGAAAACCCCGCCCAGCATCAACCGATCCGAGCAACGGCAGAGGGGTTCCTGCTGCAGCCGATAGGGGCCCCGATTGAACGCCGATTGACAGCGCCGGCGGCGGAAGGCTGCGCCACGCTTGTTCGGACACTAGAAGTGGACCTGAAAGGATGGACGCTCTCCCCAGACACCAACTTGGCAGGGCGTCTTGATGGCAGCTTTCCGATATAAGATCCCCGAACCCGCCGTTCAGCAACCGCTCTCCGTTCCCGCCGGAAACTGCTCGGCATCCTTTATTGGCGGAGTTCAGCGCCATCGGTCGCATTGCCAGTGTATCGCACCGTCGCCACAAGTCCGGGAGCGCCATTGACCAATTCGAGCGCGACCCCCATTGCCGTGCACAAGTCCCTGGCGATCGCAAGACCCAGCCCCGATCCTGCGACCTTCGGGTCGAATCGCGTTCCGACGTCGAAGGCCGCCGCCAGGCGATCGGCGGGTATACCGGGGCCGTCATCGGTGATCCTCGCGGTGCAGGCTCCCCCCGCTGCACAAACGAATGACAGGGTGACATTGCACGCCGCCCATTTCCCGGCATTGTCGAGCAGGATCGACAGCACCTCGGCATAGTCGGTAGCGTCGATCGGCAGCACCGTGCCCTTGCAGCCTGTCTCATCGAGGGTGAATTGCTTGCCCGGATGCAGCCGCTCCATCGCGCGCAGGATCGGCAGGGCGATGTCAGGCACCCGCGTCCCGCGCCCGGACGGCTTCTTCCCCACCGCCGATCGCGCCCGGGCGAGCTGGTATTCGATCTGCTGTTCCATCGCCCCGGCCTGATCGAGCAGAACCTTGCCCGTCGACAGGCTTTCAACGCGCTCGGCGAGCCGCTCGGCCTCGTCGGTGATGATTGCGAGCGGGGTGCGCAAGGAATGGGCGAGGTTGCCCGCCTGCACCCGCGCGCGCGTGACCATCGCCTCGTTCTGCCGGATATAGGCGTTGAGATCGGCGGCCAGCGGCGCGATTTCGGCGGGGTAGTGGCCCTCCAGTTCCTCCGCATCGCCATGCCGCAGCCCGGCAAAGGCCTGCGCCAGCCGGTCAAGCGGCTTGAGGCCGAAGGAGATGATGGCGAACCCCGTTGCCAGCAAGAGCGTCGCCAGCACGGCCAGCCACACGGTCAGATCGCGGGTGAAGCTGCCGATCAGGCGGTCGAGTTCGCGCTGGTCGGTGGCGATGACGAAGTGGATATCCTCGCCCGCCGGACCCTTGCGGGTGAAGCCATAAGTGATCGCCGGGCCGGTCGGGCCGCTTTCGACCCGGTGGAGGATTTCGGGCGAATGGGCGATGGTTTCATCAAGGCTGCCGCGCGTCATCGAGGCCGAACGCAGCGGCGCGCGCCCTTCAGCCGTCACCTGCCAGTAGAATCCCGACAGCGGCTCGGCATAGCGCGGATCTGACAGGGGGCGGGTGAGGATGATCGCGCCATCGGGCGCGATTTCGGTCAAGCCGCCGAGCTCGCGCACGTGGACCTCCAGCTCCTCGTGATAGGATTGCTCCACGTGTCGGCTGAAGATGCCGACAGCCGAAAACCAGATCGCCGCGATGCCGAGCAGCACCCACAGGCTCACCGCTAGCAGGAAGCGCAGCCGCAGGCTGCCGGGGACCGGCCAGCTCATCACCTGTCGAACCTGTAGCCAAGGCCGCGCAGGGTGGTGATCCGGTCGCGCCCGATCTTGCGGCGCAAGCGGCCGATCAGGACTTCCACCGTGTTGGGCTCGCGCTCGTCATCCAGCGCGTAGAGATCATCGAGGATGTCGCTCTGCGACAGCACTTGTCCCGCGCGGCGTAGGAAAAGGTGGAGCAGGCGGAACTCCTGCTTGCTCAGCATCAGCGGCGTGCCCGCCAGCGTGGCGGTGCGGGCGAGCGGATCGAGCGCCAGATCCCCCGCCGTGATGGTCGCCGCACGCGTGCCCTGCTGGCGCCGGAACAGCGCGTTGAGGCGCGCGAGCAGTTCCTCGAAGCGCACCGGCTTGACCACAAAGTCATCCGCGCCCGCGTTCAGTCCCTCGACCTTGTCCTGCCAGCTGCCGCGGGCGGTGAGGATCAGGATCGGGGTTTCGAGCCGCCGGTCGCGCCAGTGGCGCAGCAGATCGAGCCCGCTGCCATCGGGCAGGCCGAGATCGAGGATCACGGCGGCCATGCGGCTGACATCGGGCCAGTCCTCGGCCTCGGCGCGGCTGGTTGCGAGCTCCACCGCAAAATCGGCCCCGCGCAGCCGTTCGGTCAGGCGACGGCCGAGTTCGGGATCATCTTCGACAACGAGCAGACGCATGGCGGGCCGGTCCCTTTCCATGGCCGGTAGTAGTCTGCAAAACTGACAAGAAGCTGCCAGACTGGCAAGTTCCTGTCAGCTTCGCAGGGCAAAGCGGCGGCATGACACCGCACCTCATCGCCCGTCTTGCCCCCTTGGCTGTGCTTGCCGCCCTGTCCGCCTGCTCCTCCCCCCCCTCGGAGCAGACCGCCGACAAGGCCGCCAATGCCGACAAAGCCGCAGGGCTGGCGATCGAGTCCGTGGCGGCGAGGGAGGTCGATAACGTCCCCCTCGGCTCTGTGCCCGGGACCATCAGCCTTCCGCCTGACGCCCGGGTCGCGGTCACTGCGCCTTTTGCGGGCGCGGTGGTGCGGGTCTATGTGATCGAAGGCCAGCAGGTCGCCCGCGGCGAGGCGCTGGGGCTGGTGCGGGCGACCGAGCCGGTCGCTATCAGCGGCGATCTCGCCCG
>JBJTSG010000274.1:0-9202 GCA_046076505.1 Erythrobacter sp.
CCGTGCCTTCGGTCGCGCTATGGCCGACATGATACTGCGCCTTCTCGGCATTGCAGATCATCGGTGCGGGCGGCGGCGGAACCGCCTCGGCCTGGTCGGGCTTGCTGTCCGAAATGTTGACAACGCAGCCCCCGAGCCCACTCATCACGAGCCCGGCAAGCCCCACTTGCAGCGCTGCTTGCTTCATCCGCTCTCTCCCCTCGCATCGCCGGTCGGCACCGGCCCTTCGTAGCGGAAGCTATCAGTCCGTTGCAGCGATGCAAGCGGGACCGCGCTCAAGCGGCGCAGGCGGCGGCGGCCTCCGCGGGCGGGAACGAGGCGGCCGCAAGCTGCGCCAGCGCGTCCGCGGTGAGCGGGCGACCGACAAGATAGCCTTGCGCATAGTCGCAGCCGATCCGGTCGAGGAATTCGAGGCACGCGGGCTCCTCCACCCCTTCGGCGACGACCTTGAGGCCGAGCTCGTGGGAAAGTTGCACGGTCGAGCGCACCAGCATCGCGTCGCCCTTGTCGACATGCGACTGGGCGACGAACATGCGGTCGATCTTGAGTTCGGCGAGCGGCAGGAGCTTCAGGTAGTTGAGCGCCGACTGCCCGGTGCCGTAATCGTCCATCGAGATGCGGATGCCGGTCGCACGGAAGCGCTCCAGCGCGGCGATCGCCATGTCGACGTCCTCGAACTGCGCGCTTTCCGTGACCTCGAAAGTCAGCCGGTGCGGCGGAGCCCCCCAGCGGCCGACCAGCGCCAAGGCGCGCGAGGTGAAGCTTTCGGACGTCAGCAGCGCCGCCGAGATGTTGACCGCGACGCCGATCGTCAGACCGCGCTCGCACCAGCCGCGCATGTCTTCGAGCGCCCGGTTGAGCACGGCGATGGTGAGGTCGTCGATGCGGCTGCGCTCCTCGAACAGCGGAATGAAGCAGTCCGGCGGGAGCAGCCCGCGCTCGGGGTGATTCCAGCGAACCAGCGCCTCGACAGCGTCGATCTGGCGCGTCGCGAGGTTGAGCTTGGGCTGGTAAAGGACGGTGATCGCGCCGCTGCGCAAGGCCTCGTCGAGTTCACCGAGCAGCGAGAGCTGCTGGTTGACGGTCTCGCCTTCCTCGGCAGTGTGGAGGCGCCAGAACTTGCCCGCGCGCCGGGCGAGGCTCGCGGCGTGGGTGGCCTGGTCGGCTGCGTCGCCGCCGCCGGCATCCGCGACACCGAAGGTCAGCGACACGCCGATCCGGCGACCCGCAATCTCGAAGGGGCTGCGCATCATCGCCCGGATGCCGGAGAGCTGCGCCTCGAGTTCGGCGACCGGCAGCTGCGAAACCCAGACGAGCGTGCGCGCGTCGGTGCGGTAGATGGCCGCGACACCGGTTGCGACCTGGAGGCGGTCGGTGATGCGCCGCAGAAGGGCGCCGATGTCGGCATCCTCGACCGCGACCCTGATCGCGTCGAAATCGTCGATCTGCGCCGCGACGATGAGGCTGTCGCTCGCGGCGCGCACCCTGACATCCAGCCCCAGGCGGTTGGGAAGGCCGGTTTCGGCATCAACCTGGCGCCGCGCGGCGGCGCGGCGCTGGGCAAGGACGAGGTAGCGGATCGCAGCCGCCGCGCCGACCATGACGAACGCCGGGACGATCTCGAACCACAGGTCGAAGCCGAGCCGCGCGGCGGCGTAACCGATCAGGACAGCGGTGGCCGCGCCGGCGGTGCGTAGCGCAAGGTCGCGGCGGCGGCGGGCGGTGAGGAGGACGAGCGAGGCCACGGCGGCCAGCAGGAGGGGCAGCTGCCACCCGCCGAACACCGGCACCCCGCCGATCAGCGTCTCGGCGGCGAGCGCCTGGACGATCACTCCGGGGATGACGCCGTGTCCGGGCACGGGGTAGCGGTCCCCGAACTCGATTGCGGTCGCGCCGATGATGACGTCCTTGCCTGCCAGGCTGCCCGGCGCGAGCGTGCCGCGCTCGACGGCGGTGAAGCTGTGGCGCGGGATCGTCGCCAGATCGATGGCGAAGTCGATGGGGAAATTCTCCCCGACCGCGCCCGAGCGCCCCGCCACGAACGCCGACAGCGAGGGCCGCGGCGTTTCTTTGGTAACCCAGCCGAGGGGCATCTGGCGCATATAGCCGTCGGAATCGGGGGTCACCGACACCGAGGCGAGATGGGCCGCTGCGTCGCGCAGCACCGGGATGGGCAGCGAGTCCAGCTTGCGGATCTCGCCCGAGGCCGCCTTCTGATCGAAGGTCGGCAGGGCGACCGTGGCGCCCGCGGCGGCGATCGCATCGGCAAAGGCCTGGTCGCCGGCGGCGTCGCCCGCGCCCGAGAAGTCGACGTCAAAGCTGATCGAGCGCGCGCCCGCCTTGTCGAGCTCGCGCACGACCCTGGCGTAATGATCCCTCGGCCAAGGCCAGCGGCGGATCGCGGCCATGCTGGCCGCGTCCATCTCGACGACGTGAATCTGGCCGCTCGCCGGGCGGCCGAGGAGCGCGAAGCTCCATTCCGCCGCGCGGTTCTCAGCCGGGCGGAACACCCCCGCCAGCGCCGGGACGGCGACCACCAGCGCAAGAGCGCAGGCCATCAGCAGGGTGGTGCCGCGGCTCTCACGCTGCAGCAGCGCCCCCATCGAGGCCGAAGGATTGGTCATGGCGAGCATCCGCGCGGGCCGGATCAGGCTTCGATCCCGAGGGGCGTGGGGCCGAGGCCGGTGTCGGGGCCGAGCACGTCATTGGTGCGCGGTGCACGGCCGCCGCCATTACCCCCGTTCCCGCCGCCGCGGACGCCATCGGCGGGGTTGCCGGTGTTGCCGCCATTGCCGCCACCCGGGTTTCCGGGATTGCCGGTGTTGCCGCCACCCGGATTGCCAGGGTCGCTCGGAGGCGTGCCAGGGTTGCCGCCGCCCGGATTGCCGGGATCAGTGGGCTTGCCGCCACCAGGATTGCCAGGGTCGCTCGGAGGCGTGCCGAGGTTGCCGCCCCCCGGATTTCCGGGGTCATTCGGCGTGTCGCCGCCGGGGTTGCCGGGGGCGCTGGGCTTGCCGCCATCGGGATTGCCCGGAGCGCCGCCGCCCTTGTCGTTGCCGTTGCCGTTGTCGTCGCCCTTTCACTTGTCCGAGTCCGAGCCATCGTCGCCGCCCTTCCTCTTACCCTTGTCCGAATCAGAGCCGTCGTCTCCGCCGCCCTTGTCGTTATCGTTACCCTTGCCTTTGTCCGAGTCCGAACCGTCGTCGTCGCCCTTCCCCTTTCCCTTGTCCGAGTCCGAGCCGTCGTCGTCGCCGCCCTTATCGCTATCGTTGCCCTTGCCTTTGTCGGAACCGCCCTTGTCGTTGTCCGAACCCTTGTCGTTGTCGTGGCCTTTGCCCTTCACAGGGTCAGAGGCGTCGTTGCCGGTGCCCTTCCCGTTATCGTCGCCCTTGCCGGGCGAGCCGTTGCCGGGCGAGCCGTTGCCGGCGCCCTTGTCGTCGATCGGGTTCTTGCCGTTGTCGGAGCCGCTACCCTTGTCGTCAGGACCGCCGGCGGCAGGGTTGCCCGCGCCCTTGTCGCTGCTCGCGCCGCCCGCCGCGCCGCCGGGGGCGCAGGTGCTGCCGAAGCAGGCCGCGCCGTCGTCGATCCGGACCGGCGCGTTGCTCACGGGTGCCTGGGCGAGCTTGCCGCGGCCGGTGTCGCTGGCCGCGGCCAAGGCCAGGACCGCCACCTCGCCGCCGACGAAGCCGTTCGACATCCTGCCGAGGCTCTGCGGGGTGCTGACGACCGGCTGATCGAGGCGGCTGTCGCTGCGCGCCTGCGTCGGCGCGGGTGGGGCCGCGCCGGAATCCTGCGAAGCGGCCTCGAAGGCCGAGCCGGGCTCGCCGGACGGTGCCGCCGCCGCGCCGCCGTTGCCCCGCGCGGGCGAGTCCACCACACGCTTGCCGTCGCCCTCAATCACCATGCGCAGCGGGTCCCCGGCGGCGATCATTGCCACGGCGCCCGGACGGATCAACTCGCGCACCGCACCTTCCCTGGTCGAGGCCTCGACCGCGCCCTCGGTGACCTGCAGCGTCGCCGCCTGCCTGCTGACGGTGATGACGAAGGTCGTGCCCTTCACGACCGCCGCGAGATAGGGCGTCTCCACACCGAAGTGGGGATTGGGCTGCTTGCCGATGCTGAACAGCGCGCTGCCATAATCCTGGATGATCTGCACCAGCGAGCGCTCGCGCGCGGCCGCGGCGGTGGGGATGCGCAGCTGCGCGTTCTGGCGCAGGGTCACGAATTCCTTGCCGCGCACCAGCACCGCGGAGGAGCGCGCTTCGGTCCGCACCGTCGCGCCCGCCGCCAGTTCGGTCCCGGCCTTCGCCGCCCGTTGCCCGCGCGCGTCCACGACGAGGACGACGCCCTTTGCTTCGCTGACCGTCCAGGCCCCGTTCTGGGCAATCGCCGATGTCCCGCCGATCAGCAGGACAAGTAAAGGCAGCAGCACGCGTGAGAGGTGTTGCATAACTTTCTCCCTGCCTGCCAGCTACAGAAGAGATGCGGCCAGCCCGTTTATGCTCACGGTTAACAGGGCGTTTCCGGAGAACTTGATTAACCTTTCGGATGTAAGATGCCGGCGGACCAGGTGATCGAAGGGGACCGACTATCCTGCTGCGCGTTAATGTCTTCGCGGGATCGATTCTGCTGCTGGCAGCATGTCCGCTCGCAGCACAGGACGCGCTCGACCGGACTAACCCCGCCTCACAGGTCAATCGCGATCAACCCGCAGAGCGTGTGGAACAGCCGGTGCGGATCGAACTCGTCCCGGTGCTCGACATGCCACAGGTCGATGCAGACGACGGCACCCTCGAAGTGGGCGCGATCGTCGTCGACGGGCTGACGGTGCTCGACCAGGCCGCCTTCGCGCCGGTCGTCGAACCCTTCGCCGGCCGCCCGCTGACCCGCGCCGAGCTCGTCCAGCTCGCCGACGCGGTGGCCGCACGCCTCAGGAAGGAAGGCTACATCCTCGCCACCGCCTGGATCCCCGAGCAGATGCTCGTCGGCCAGATGCTGCGCGTCAAGGTCGACGAGGGGCGGATCGATTCCGTGCGGCTCGTCGGCACGCAAGATAAAGGGGTGCGCCGGCAGCTCGAACGCCTTGCCGACGGGCGCCCCGTGACCATGGCGACGCTGCAGCGCGAGGTGCTTCTCGCCAGCGACCTGCCGGGCGTGTGGATCCGCGGCACCCGCTTCGAGCGCGACGGTTCGGCGCGCGTGCTGGTGGTGGAAGCCGAGAAGCGCGAAGCCGGCGGCACCCTGACCTTCGCCACCGACGGCACCAAGCCGCTGGGCCCGGTGCGCGCGCGGATCGACGTCGACGGGAACGGGCTGATTTCGCCGCGCGACCGCATCGACCTCAGCTTCTCCGCCACCCCCTTCGATCCGGGCGAACTGGCCTTCTTCAGCGCGCGCTACACCGTCGTCGTCAACGACAGCGGCACCAGCCTCGGCCTGTTCGGCTCGTGGTCGCGCACCGAGCCGGGTGCCTACCTCGCCAGCAGCCGGCTGACCGGCGTGGCATGGCAAGGCGGAATCCGCGCAAGCCACCCGGTGCTGCGCGCGCAAGGACGCGGACTGTGGCTGGAGGGGAGCGCCGAGGTCTCCGATCTGCAGCAGGACAGCTTCGGGCGGCTCGCCCGGACGGACCGCATCGCCCTCGCACGGCTGGGCTTCTACGGCTATGGTCCGCTCGGCGGCGGCACCGTGCAGGGCCGCGCGACGCTCACCCAGGGCCTCGGCATCCTCGATGCCACGAAGAAAGGCGACCCGCTCGCCTCGCGCTTCGATGCGCCGACCGACTTCACGACCCTGTCGTGGTGGCTCAACTGGCGCCGCACGCTCGCCGAACGGGTCAGCCTCCAGCTCGCAATGACAGCGCAGGTCTCGGCGAACCCTGTGCTGATCGGCGAGAGCTTCTCGCTCGGCGGCACCCAGTTCCTGCGCGGCTACGATTTCGCGCAGGCCGTCGGCGACGAGGGCATCGCGGCGCTGGCGGAGCTGCGCTACGACATTCCCAAGCCGCTCGGCGCGTCGAACAATCTCCAGCTCTATGCTTTTGCGGATGGCGGGATGGTCTCGATGCTTCCCCAGCGGGTGCGCAGCGGCTCGCTCGCCTCGAGCGGGGCGGGCATCCGCACCGACCTGACCCGCGACCTCGACCTCGATTTCGAGGTCGCCGTGCCGCTGTCCGAGGTGCGCTACGACACCGGCGATCGCAGCCCGCGCCTCAACCTCAGGATCAGCCAGTCGTTCTGACGTCCCGCGGTCAGCTGCCGTGCTTGTCGAGTTCGTCGCCGGTGACG
Organism: Erythrobacter sp.; assembly: GCA_046076505.1. Classification (GTDB taxonomy): domain Bacteria; phylum Pseudomonadota; class Alphaproteobacteria; order Sphingomonadales; family Sphingomonadaceae; genus Erythrobacter. Next base: position 6,288 of record JBJTSG010000274.1, read on the forward strand.
GTGACGACGTGGAGGAGGTTGGTCGCCCCCGGCGTCCAGAACGGCACGCCGGCGAGCACGATCAGCTTCGCCCCGGCGCTCGCGAACTTGTGGCGCAGCGCCATGCGCTTGCCCTTGCCGATCATCTCCTCGAAGCTGCCGATATCCTTGGTCGCCACCGCGTGCGCCCCCCACAGCAGCGCCACGCGGCGCGCGGTACGGGTCGAGGGGGTGAGCACAAGCATCGGGGTCGCCGGGCGTTCGCGGGCCACCCGCCGCGCGGTCGAACCGCTGGTGGTGAAGACCGTGATCGCGCTGATCGGAACAGTGTCGGCGATGGTCATGCAGGCATGTGCGAGCGCATCGGAAGTGGTCGCGTCGGGCGGGGTGTCGAGGAAGCGCACCCGCGCCTTGTAGCCCTCGTCAGCCTCGACCTGCACGGCGATGCGGTCCATCATCGCGACCGATTCCTCGGGCCAGGCGCCCGCCGCGCTCTCGGCGGATAGCATCACCGCGTCCGCCCCATCATACACCGCATTGGCGACGTCGGAGACCTCGGCCCGGGTCGGGGTCGGGGCCTCGATCATGCTTTCCAGCATCTGCGTCGCGACGATCACCGGCTTGCCCGCCCGGCGCGCGGTGTTGACGATCTTCTTCTGGAGCGGCGGCACCTCGTAGGGCTCGAGCTCGACGCCGAGGTCCCCGCGCGCGACCATGATCGCGTCGGCCAGCTCGATGATCGCATCGAGCCTCTCGACCGCCTTGGGCTTCTCGATCTTGGCGCAGATCGCGGTGCCGTGGGTGCCGATGAGCTTCCTCGCCTCGGCAATGTCCTCGGGGCGCTGCACGAAGGAGAGCGCGATCCAGTCCGCTCCGTGTTCGGTGGCGAAGGCGAGATCGCGGCGGTCCTTTTCGGTCAATGCCGGGATCGGCACCTCGGCATCGGGGACGTTCACGCCCTTGCGGTCCGAGATCACCCCGCCGACCTCGGCCGAGCAGAGGATGCGGCTGTCGTCGGCCTCGAGCACCTTCAGGCGGATCTTGCCGTCGTTGATCAGCAGCCGCTGGCCGCGCTCCATGATGCCAAACAGTTCGGCATGCGGCAGGCAGACGCGGTTCTCGTCGCCCGGGGTCTCGTCGCGGTCGAGCACGAAGTGGCCCGAATGGCGGATCACCGCCTGGCCGTCCTTGAAGGTGCCAACGCGCAGCTTCGGGCCCTGCAGGTCGGCGAGGATCGCGATCGGACGGGCGAACTGCTTTTCCAGCGCACGGATAGCCTGCACCGCCGCCTCGTGATCGGCGTGGGCGCCGTGGCTCATGTTGAGGCGGAAGGCGTCCGCCCCGGCGCGCACCAGCCGCTCGAGCATCTCGGGCGAGCGGCTCGCGGGGCCGATGGTGGCGAGAATCTTGACCTTGCGGCCGCGCGGGTCGATCCGTGCATGATCGCGTCGTGACATTTTCCGGGTATCCCTCTTGGGCCACGCCTATGGCACAGGCGCACATCAACTCAAGGAAAAGCCGCCGTGAATAGCAATGCCGATCCGCTCGACGCCCTCGACGATGCACAGGCCGCCGCCGCCTTCCGCCGCCTCGTCCGCCACCTGAGGCACCGCCACGATGCGCAGAACATCGACCTGATGGGGCTGGCAGGCTTCTGCCGCAACTGCCTCGCCGACTGGATTCGCGAGGCGGGCTATGCGGGCGACAAGGAGGCGGCGCGTGAGCTGATCCACGGAATGCCAAGCGCAGAGTGGAAGGCGACCCGGCAGACGCCCGCCACCGAGGAGCAGCTCGCCCGCATGGCCGAGAGCGTCGCCAAGAACGCACAGGAATAATTCGCCGCCCCTGTTCACCGTCGGCGGACGGCTGGCTATCGGAACGGCCAACCGATTCTCACATCCGATGGAGCCTGAACGATGGCCGACAACGCCAACGCCACCGACGACCGCCTGCGCCTGCTGATTGAGCGCATCGAACGCCTCGAAGAGGAGAAGAAGGGCATCGCCGACGACATCCGCGACGTCTACATGGAAGCCAAGGCCGTAGGCTACGATCCCAAGATCATGCGCCAGATCGTGCGCCTCCGGAAGATGAAGCCCGACGACCGTAGCGAACAGGACATGCTGCTCGAGACTTACAAGAACGCCCTCGGGATGGGGTGACGGCAGGGCTCACGCCTTGCACAAGATGACGTAGTTCATGCGGGCGGGGGCGGAGTTGCAACCGTGAACCAAGTGTGTTATAAGGGCAACACACTTCGAGGAGAGCCGAGCATGCCGTCCCCCTGGAAAGACGCCCGCGGCGTCATCGTCAGCACCACCCCGACGCTCGAAGGTCGCCCGATCCAGGAGTATTGCGGGATCGTCACCGGCGAGGTGATCGTCGGCGCGAACCTGTTCCGCGATCTCTTCGCCGGGATCCGCGACATCGTGGGCGGGCGTTCAGGGAGCTACGAACGCATCCTCGCCGACGCCCGCAACCAGGCGATCGAGGAGCTGCAGGCCGAAGCCGCCGCGCGCGGGGCCAATGCGGTGGTCGCGGTCGACCTCGATTACGAGGTGGTCGGCGCGCAGGGCTCGATGCTGATGGTTTCCGCGAGCGGTACCGCGGTCAGGGTCTGAGCCTTCAGCGCCAGCCCGCAGCCCCCGCGAGCACCAGCGCATTATACCCCGCGTGATAGGCCATCCCCGCCGCCACCCCGGCGCGGGTGCGGATATAGGCGAGCAATAGCCCGCCCAGCACCTGCGGCAGCACCACGGCGAGGCCGAGCGGGCTTGCCGGGGCGGCATAATTGCCAAGGTGGATGAGGCCGAACAGCAGCGCCTGTGCCCACACGATAGCGCCGAAATGGCGGATAAAGGCAGGAGGCACTGTGCGGGCATCCGTGCGCGCGCGGGTAAGGCCCCAGTGGACGAGGCCCGCCAATGCCACCGCCG
>JBJTSG010000275.1:0-8840 GCA_046076505.1 Erythrobacter sp.
ACCTCGGTTTCAACGACCGCTGCGTGAGCTGGCTGCCGTGGTACCACGACATGGGCCTCGTGGGCTGCTTCCTCTCGCTGATCGCCAACCAGGTCTCGGCCGATTACTTGAAGCCCGACGCCTTCGCCCGGCGCCCGCTCGCGTGGCTCGACATGATCACCCGCAACCCGGGCAATTCGCTCAGCTATTCGCCGACCTTCGGCTACGACATCTGCGCACGCCGCATCTCGAGCCAGTCGAACGTCGCGGAACGCTTCGACCTGTCGCGCTGGCGCATCGCGGGCAACGGCGCGGACATGATCCGGCCCGACGTGATGCAGAGCTTCGTCAACGCCTTCGCGCCCGCGGGGTTCAAGGCCTCGTCCTTCACCCCCTCCTACGGCCTTGCCGAGGCGGTGCTGGCGGTGACGGTGATGCCGCCGGGCGAGGGCATCCGGGTGGAGCTGGTCGAGGAGGAGCGCCTCTCGGGCGCCCCGCGCGATCTCTCGCGCCCGGCCCGCTACCGCGCCATCGTCAATTGCGGCAAGCCGCTGCCCGACATGGACGTCGAAATCCGGGGCGAGGACGGCGCCCCCCGCGCCGATCACCAGATCGGCAAGGTGTGGTGCCGGGGCCCGAGCGTGATGCACTCCTACTTCCGCAACGAGGAAGCGACGAACGACTGTTTGGTCGACGGCTGGCTCGACACCGGGGACATGGGCTACACGGCCAAGGGCTATCTGTTCATCGTCGGCCGGGCGAAGGCGTCGGGCTTCAAGTAATCGGCCGAGACCTGGTTGGCGATCAGCGAGAGGAAGCAGCCCACGAGGCCCATGTCGTGGTACCACGGCAGCCAGCTCACGCAGCGGTCGTTGAAACCGAGGTCCATCGTCGCGGCATGGCCGTAGAGATTGTGAAGCAGCGCGCGGTGGGTGACCGCGACGCCGGTCGGAAAGCGCGTCGAGCCGGAGGAATACTGGAGGTAGCAGATATCGTCGGGCGAGGCTTCGGGCAGCTCGCATTCGGGCGCATCGCGCAGTCCGAAAGCCTGCCAGCTTTCCGCGGCGCAACCCTGCCGCGCGGCGGCCGCTTCGGCCATCTCGGCGATCTCCTCGGGGTAGAGGAGGATCTTCGGGTCCGAGCTCATCAGCTGGACCGCGAGCTGGTCAATATAGTTGTCCTTGCCGCCGAAGGTGGTCGGCAGCGGCAGCGGCACCGGCCAGGCGCCGACATAGATGCAGGCGCAGAACAGCGCGGCGAAATCGGGCCCGGTCTCGGCGATCAGCGCCACCCGGTCCTCGCGTCCGATCCCGGCCGCGACGAGGCGGCGGGCCATGACGAGCGCATCGTCGCGCATCTGGCGATAGGGATAGACGATCGCCAGCTCGCCGCGCATGTCGTGGAAGTTGAGCCCCTTGCGGCTGCGCGCGGCGTAGTCGATGGCCTCGTTGAAGGTCGCGAAGGCCGCGCGGACTCGCGGCAGGTCGCAATCGTTCGGCGTCGGCGTCAGAGCGGCCTCGGTCATGATCTTTCAGCGATACCCGTAAGTTGCGGCGCGTTTCATAGTGGCTTCCCGATCGCGCTCTGGCATAATCCTCGGTCACCGGCGGGGCCGGCGGCATTGAGTATTTCGCATTTGATAAGGAAAGTGGCACGAATAAGGCGAAATGGTTTCAGGTAAAGCGAATTCGTCATCGCCCCGTCGCCGCGAGGGGGACGATTCCCGCCGCGGCCCGCGCGGCACGAAGCGCGCCAAGCCCCCGCTCACCGAGGCAGCCTTGCGCGATCTCGCCTTGCACTATGCCGCCCGCTTTGCCTCCACCGCCTCCCGGCTCGAGACCTATCTTGCCCGCAAGATCCGCGAGCGCGGGCTCGCTCAGGACGCGGACGGGCGCGTGATCGAGCCGGACCTCAAGACGCTGGTCGCCCGGCTTGGCGAGCTCGGCTATGTCGACGACGATGCCTATGCCCGGATGCGCGCGCGCGACCTCGGCGGGCGGGGCTACGGCGCGCGGCGGGTGGACGAGACGCTCCGCCATGCGGGCGTGGGTGAGGGGCTGCGGCGCGCCCATGCCCCGGGCGAGGCGGAGAGCCGCCGCGCGGCGGCGCTGATGGCGGCCAAGCGCCGGCTCGGGCCGTTCGGCGCGGGCGGCGATGACGAGGGCGATCCCGTCGCTCGTCGCAAGGCCCACGAAAAAGCCGTTGCAGCAATGCTGCGGGCGGGCCACCAGTACGAGCACGCGCGCTTCATCCTCGCCGCTGCCAGCGAAGAGGATGTCGCCGAATGGGTCGCCGAGGCGGCGGACGAGGAAGGGATCGAGGAACGATGGTAAGGCAATTCCTGGCCGCTGCCGCGCTGGTGCTGGGTCTGGCGGGCTGCTCGACGAGCGAGAGTGCCACCGCCTCCGCGCAGACCCCCGCGCCCGCGCAGTCCGGGGCAGCCGTCCACCCGGTCTCGGGGCTCAGGGTCATCGACCTCATTGTCGATCGCGGAGGCAAGCGCATTGCCTTCAAGGTCGAGGTCGCCGACACCCCAGAGGCGCAGGCGCGCGGGCTGATGTTCCGCCAGACTCTCGGCGACGACGAGGGGATGATCTTCCCTTCCGACACGCCCGAGCCGCGCAGCTTCTGGATGAAGAACACGCCGCTCTCGCTCGACATCATCTTCATCGGCCCCGACGGGCGGATCCTCAACATCGCCGCTAACACCGAGCCCTATTCGCTGACCCCGGTCACCTCGCAGGGCGACGCCAGCGCGGTGCTGGAACTGCGGGCGGGGCGGGCAAAGGCGCTGGGGATCGTGGCCGGTGACAAGGTGAGCTGGAAGGTGAGCTGATTGCTTGCGTGCCCGCATCCGCGGGCAGGTGCGCCGCTGCCGGCAGCGCAGCTTCGCTTCCCTCGGTGAGCCTCAGGCCCTTGCGGGCCTGATCGCCTGCGGCTCGCGCGCTTGCGCTCGCGGCCCGTCCGATGGCGTGCCGGATCATCGCCAAACCGAGAATCCGTTCTTGGCCCCCTGCGCCAATTCCGCTAGGCGCACGCCCCATGGGTATCCTCGCAAAGATCTTCACCTGGTGGGACGGCGCCACCATCGGCACGCACCTCTGGGCGAGCCGCGTCAAGGGCCAGCACGTCGGGACCGACGCGGCCGGCAACAAGTACTACCGGGCCGCCACCGGCAACGCCGGCCGGCCGACCGGCTCCTACACCGCCCGCGAGAAGCGCTGGGTGATCTACGCCGGCGCCAACGATGCGAGCCGCGTGCCGCCGGAATGGTTCGGCTGGCTCCACGGCACCTACGACGACGTGCCCGAAAGCTACCTGCCGCCAGCCAAGATCTGGGAGGCCGACTGGACCCCCAACGCCACCGGCACCGCCGCCGCCTACCGTCCGCAAGGTGCCCTCGAACGAGGAGGCGTGCGCGCCAGGGCGGTCGGCGACTACGAGGCCTGGACCCCCGGGGCCGCGGACTGAGATCCGCAGGTGAGGGCACTTGTCCTGCTCCTGCCGCTGTCGCTCGCGCTCACGGCGTGCGACTGGTTCGCGCCCAAGCAGGGCGAGGTGGTCAAGGTCCCGCTCGACGAGCCGAGCCCCGTCGCAGCGCCCGCCCCGGCCAGCTCGGTCGCGCCTGGAAATGATTACGGCGCCACGCCGATGAACGAGCGTGTCGCGGTGCTCGGCCTCCTCAACAAGCGCAACAACGTCTCCGAAGAGCTGAAGCTGAAGCCCGGCGAGGCGCGGGAGATCGGCCCGGTCATCGTCCGCGTCGCCGCCTGCGAGCGCACCGCGCCCTGGGAGATGCCGCAACAGACCGGCGCCTTCGTCCAGGTCGACATCCGCGAGCGCGGGGCACAGCAGCACCGGCGCGTGTTCTCGGGCTGGATGTTCCTCGAGAGCCCCAGCCTCAATGTCGTCGAGCACCCGATCTACGACGTCTGGGTGAAGGACTGCATTATGCGGTTCCCGGGCGAGGAAGGCCCGGCCTCGCCCAAGGCCGAGGCCTCGCCCAAGCCCGCTGCCCGTCCCTCGGCCGCGCCTGAAGCCGCGCCGTCGCCGGGCGCGACCCCGGCCGCGTAACCTTGCGCGAACCAGCGCCACGCCATGCCGAGGCTCAGGCGCGGCTGGCCCTGCGCCTTCTCGACCGCGCGGCGGTAATCGGCCTGCGGCATCTCCACCGCGCCCATCGAGCGCAGGTGCTCGGTCATGAACTGGCAGTCGAGCAGCACGAACCCGGCGCGCTTCAGCACCGCCACCAGCCATGTGAGCGCCACCTTGCTCGCATCGGGCACCCGGCTGAACATCGATTCGCCGCAGAACACCCGGTCGAAGCTCACCCCGTAGAGCCCGCCGACGAGCTGCGAATTCCCCGAGGCATCGGGCAGCCAGCACTCGACCGAATGCGCGTGGCCTGCGCGGTGCATCCCGACATAGCTCTGCACGATGCGTTCGCTGATCCACGTCTCCGGATGATCGGGGCGCGGCTCGGCGCAGGCACGGATCACCTGCTCGAAGGCGCAGTCGACCGTCACCCGGAAGCGGTCCGAGCGGATCACCTTGCGCAGGGACTTGGAGATGTGCAGCCCCTCGAGCGGGATCACCGCCCGCTCGCGCGGCTCGACCCAGAACACCTCCGGGTCCTCGCGGCGGTCGGCCATCGGGAAGATCCCGCTGCGATAGGCGAGCAGCAGGGTTTCGACCGGGACCGGAGGGCGAGTGGGCGCATGCATGGCGCGGCAGATACTACAGGGGCGTGTGCCGGGAGGTAAAGTGGATTGCCTATCCCGGAGGCCTTCGTTAAAGGGCGCGGCTCCGGCGCTGCAGGGGTGTAGCTCAGCTGGTAGAGCATCGGTCTCCAAAACCGAGGGCCACGGGTTCGAATCCTGTCACCCCTGCCATTTTCTTGTTGCGAACCCGCCTGTGCGGGTTCGTCCTCCCGCCAGATCCTCCGTTCCGCTTCGCATCACTCCGGGCCGGTCCGGGCGCGCGTTCGCGCTTGCGGCGCTGTGCGCCCATTCTGGCTGTTGCCGCGGGGGGCACACGGGTCTCGCTTTGCGGTTGAACCTGCGTGCCCATTCATCTTGCTGCAAGACAAGCCGTGTATTCCTGTCGACGAACCGAGTTCCTCTCGACCCGCACAGGAGACACAAGGATGAGCGCCTACACCTTCCGTTCCTCGCGTCCCGATCACTGGGTCAGCCCGCGCCCTACCCGCGATCCGGCGCGGCTCTCCGCCATTCACGGACCGCTCCAGCCGATGCACGACGAGCCTTCGCTCCTCGCGCGGTTGTTGGGCCTGCGCTGAGCCGACGCCCGGCCTCGCCGAGCGGCTTGCATTCGCCGCGCCTCGCGCGTAAGGGCGCAGACGTCTTTCCGACATCGGCAGATCCTCCAGCCCCTCCGGCGACCTTGTCCCGGGCGGCGCGGAGCCCTACCTCACAGCCAGCCGGACAAGACGTGAAGGCATGACGCGAAGGATGAAGGCTTCCATGGCCGACAAGATGATCGCCCCCAGCGGCGGAACCGAACCGAAGAAGCCCAAGACCTCGCCCGGCGAGTTCTTCAACCAGGTCAAGGCCGAGACGAACAAGATCGTCTGGCCGACCCGCGAGGAGACGGTGCGCACCGCAATCTTCGTGTTCATCTTCATGATGATCCTCGCCGTCTTCTTCCTCGGCATCGACAGCCTGTTCGGGATGATCGTGCGCGCGCTCATCGGCCTGCTCCAGTAAGGCCCGCGCCCGCCGCCGCCCGACAGACCCCAATTCACAAGGACCACCCATGGCTCGCTGGTACATCATCCACGCTTACTCCGGTTTCGAGAACAAGGTGCGCGACGCGATCATCGCCGAAGCCGAACGGCTCGGCCTGTCCGAAGGCGTCGAGGAAGTGCAGGTTCCCACCGAGACCGTCACCGAGGTGAAGCGCGGCAAGAAGGTCCAGGTCGAGCGCAAGTTTATGCCCGGCTACGTGCTCGCCAAGCTGAACATGACCGACGACATCTACCACCTCGTCAAGAACACCCCCAAGGTCACCGGCTTCCTCGGCTCGGGCAACAAGCCGCAGCCGATCTCCGAGCGCGAGGCCGCCCGCTATTTCGGCGGCGTCGCCGAGGCGCAGGCGACCCCCAAGCGCGACATCAGCGTCGATTACGAGATCGGGGATTCGGTCAAGGTCAACGCCGGGCCGTTCGCGAGCTTCAACGGGATCGTCGAGGAGCTCGACTTCGACAAGCAGCGCGTCAAGGTCAGCGTGTCGATCTTCGGCCGCGCCACTCCGGTGGAACTCGGCTTCGAGGAAGTCGAACTGGTGAAATAATGGTTGCGCAGCTCCCTCCGGGGCTGCGTCCTCGGCGCTACTCCTCCGCTTCGCTCCGGGCGCCTGCGGGCGGGCGATTGCCCTTGCAGCCTCTGCGAGGCCGATCCAGCACTCACGAACTCGGGTCGTGAAGACCCGCCCCGGCATCTGCCAGAGGAAGCGCAGGTACGCCACGCGTGAGGACGCCGAGGCCGTCGCGCTTCGGGCGGACGTGACCTTGCGCGCCTACAGGTGTGCGCTGTGCCGTCAGTTTCACCTCACCAGCCGCACCAAGGGCCTGCGTGTCCCGCGCGGCGACCGGCGGGACGCTGTCGTCCTGCCCTCCGCCCGGCAAGGGCAACCCGCTGACCCGGATCACGCCGTTCCCGTCCCGCGATTGCGGTGATATGGCTGGCCGCGTGGCAGCAGAGCCACACGCTCTACGGGGGAAACACGACATGATGTCTCGCCGTTTGATGATGGCCAGCGGCGCGGCGGCAATGGTTGCGCCTTGGCTTCCATCGCCCGGACCCGGGTCCGTGCCCTTGGGAGCGCAAGAGCGCATCCGGGGTGGGGCGATCCCCCAGGACCCCGCCATGGCGGCGGCCGCGCCGCCCGTGCGCCTCGGCGATACGATCTTCACCGCCGATGACCCCGCTGCCTTGTGGCAGAGCGCGGGACCGCACACGGTGCGGGTGTTTCTGCGCAAGGGGCCCTGGGCGCTGATCTGGTATCTGCAGGCCGCCTCCCCGGTGGATGGCAAGCCGTTCGATGTGGTGGTGGTGGAGCGGCAACGCTGGACCAACCTCGCGGCGGAGACTCCTGCGGTCAGCTACCGGGCGAGCGTGTTCGGCCGCAGCTTTGCGCTCTACGGCCACGGCGATTTCCAGCGCTGGGTCGTCGCATCCCGCCCCTGGCCTGTCTCCGATCGCGAATTGAACCGCTGGCAAGCCGCTGGCCTGCTCTTGCCCTGGGGCATCGGACCAAGGCTGCAGGCACCCTCGGAATGGTCCTACATGGACCCGGTTCCGGACTACACGCCGCTCGACAAGGGCGGGCTCACGCCGGGGATGGGGACCACGGGATTGCGCGACGAGGTGGGGCCGATCGTCCACCGGCAGGCGCGCTACATCATCGAACGCAGCGCAGACATGCGGCGCGTCACGATGAACTACGGGCTGACCGCGGCATCAATCCCCTGGCACGTGCGTGGGGCCGACGGATTGCCGCTGCTGCTCGACAAGCCCAATATCCCGCTGAAGGTGCAGCAATATTATCAGAACTATCCGGAAGAGCGGATCATCTCGGTCAGTCCGGGCATGCAGTTCGACTGGGACATCGACAACGCGCACCGGCCGTGTCCGGCGTTCATCCCGGCGCTGCTTTCCGAGCTGCACCCGTTTTTCGTGGAGGAGCAGGTGTTCTCCGCCTGCACTGTGCTGAACACCGTGACCCCCGATTATCGCGGTCCCAGCGGCAAGCTGGTCGATCAGGATCAGGGGCGCGACTGGGCGTGGTCGATGCGCGATCTGCTGCTGGCCTATGCCTTGCTCGCGGCCATGCCGGGGCTCGGCTGGCTCCCCTCGGCTGACCGTTTCGATGCGATCCTTTCGGCCAACCTCGATCGCGCCGTGAGGGCGCTCGCGGTGCCGGGGATGGGGCAATTGGGGATGTTCTGGGAAGGCAATGCCTACGACAGCGCCCCCAATCCGACCTTCTGGCCATCGATCCGGACGGGGCAGCGGCCCGGCGTCTATACCGGATCGATCGTCAACTATATCGCCTACACGCTGGACTGGGGGCGGCGATTGCATGGCGATCCGCGCTGGTCGCAGTTGCAGATCGCCTTTGCAGAGCGGTTTCAGGCACGGCGCTTTTTGGCGAGCGGGCCTTTCTGCTTCCTCAATCTGCCGGCGCGACTGGAAGGCCGCTGGTTCACCGATTGGCGGCAAATGGCGCAGGTGCTCGGGCTGCCTGCCGACATTGCGCGGCAACCCTGGTACAGTTTCGATCTGCCGGTGAATGATCCGCAGGTGTATGAATACACCACCGAGTATCCCGCGACCTTCTACCACGGCCTGAAACTGGCGCAGGCGACGGGCACCACCAATGCCGATGTCGACACTGCGGTTGCGCTGCTGGAGGCGCAGATTCGCCGCGGCGATACGGAAAGCTATCCTGCCTTTGCGATGCGCCATTCGCGGTAAGAGGGTGCGCGCACAGGGTTTGTGAGCGACCTGGTGGATGCAAGCAATCAGCGCGAAGGTGTGTCGCTTGCGATGGTTCGTTCGCAATCTCTGGCAAGGCAACGGGACTTGATCTGACTGTCCGCTCCGGCGGCCCTTCCCTAAAGGCGGGGTCCACAGCTAAAGCCGGGTTGCTTTTTGCCCCACTTGCGCCTACGCGCGCGCCTTCGCTCGGGGCCACCCCCGAGTGATTCCGTGCGGGAGCCCTAGCCGTGCACAAGCCGGGGCGCTTGACCGCTCAACATGAGCCCGGATGGAAACAGCCGGGCAACAGTGCGACAGGAGTAAGGCCTCATGGCCAAGAAAATCGAAGGCTATATCAAG
>JBJTSG010000276.1:0-13918 GCA_046076505.1 Erythrobacter sp.
CACTATGGCCAGGTCCAAACCTACTGCACGCGATGCGCTGAGGAAGCTGCGTGAACAGCGTGCCCAACTCGAGAACGAGGAGGCTCGTCTCCGCGAAGAGGCAGCGACCGAACTCGGAAAGCTGCTGATCGAGTGCGGCGCGGAGACGATCGAACCAGCGCAGTTACGCCAGATCGTTCGCGCATCGATGGCGCTCGGGATCGAGGAAACGCTGAAGCGGATTGCTCCTGCGTAAAGCCCACCCCGCGGCGGCAAGGGGTTCGACGCCCCGCGCGGCCGCATCGCTGGCATACAAAAGAAAGGCCCCGATGGCGTCAGCCACCGGGGCCTTGTCGCGGAGTGCGGACATTCAGTCCTCGTCGATATCGGGAGCATCTTCGTTGGTGCCCGAGCGGCCCTTGGTGAGGAAATCGACCTTGTCGGCGATGATCTCGCAGCCGTAGCGTTTGGTGCCGCTTTCGTCTTCCCACTGGGTGTAGTGGATGCGCCCTTCGACCGAGACCATCTGGCCCTTGGTGCAGTATTTGGCGACGTTTTCGCCGAGGCCGTTGAAGCAGGTCACGCGGTGGAATTCGCTGTCCTTGGCGGTGTAGCCGTTTTCGTCCTTGTAGGTCTTGCCGTCCTTGCGGGCGGGCCGATCGGTCACCACCGAGATCGAGGTAATTCCGGTGCCGCCCTGGGTCGTGCGGGCTTCGGGATCGCGGGCGATGCGGCCGACGAGGATAACGAGATTGGTCATGGGTCTTCTCCTGATCAACAACCGGAACCGTCCCGGCTGCAAACCCGAGCAGAAGCGGCCAGCGGCGAAGCGCACCGAAGGGGAATTCCGAGCTGGTTCGGGTGGTGCGGGCAGCCGGGCATCGCCCGGCAACACGGCCGGACCTGGTCGGGGTTGCGCGTCTCGACGGGGGTTGCTTCAGGGACAGGTTTGCTCCGAAGCCGGGTAGTTCCAGTTGTCCTGAGCTGGAGTTCCTTGACGCAGCGTTATTCCCCAGCCGAATCCGCAGCTTGCTCCTCAGATGCGCTTCGAGCGGAACTTCACATGGCTCGTGTGCTCATACCGTCGCACGCGATAAGATCCTTCAAGAAACGGTCCGCGCTGCAATGCACGAATTCTCTCGGCCTGATCCAAGGACCTCGCTTTCGCACCGTCACCTGGGTCGGCAGACAATGCGAAGGTCTCCAAACGGGAAGGGATCCCGACAGGCCAGAAGGTGCCGCGCTGACTCGCCTCAGTGGTCAACACCAGGGCTGTTTGTGACCAATCCAACGATGCGCCAGGCCTTCTTCGACCAGCTGGTCACCGATCGACTTCCCGCCCCGAACAACCAGGCGCAATTGCCGACCATACGCGTCCTGACTTCTGCCGCCAGAAACACGGAGCTCGAATGGTCCCGCGTTTAGGAGTTGGGTGAGCCGGTCCTTTGCCGCCATGCCCCGGTCATACTCTCCTTGGCACTGCGGCTGGCCTATTTCCGGTGTGTCGATGTCGGCGATGCGCACTTTTTGGCCTTCGAACCAGAAGGTGTCACCGTCTACGATGCAGTTCACCCGGACGTCTCCACATGCCTCAAAGCGCGCTACGGCGCGATCAGAATGCGGTATCGCCTGAGGTACCGGGTCTTCGCCCGGATCAGATGATGAAGCTTCAGCACTCACTGAATCGGGAAGTTCTGTGATCGCGGCTTTGGCGGGCACCTGAATGGTCTCCGCATCCTGATGTTTCCTGGCGCTAGATGACCCAGCCTGATGTGCGACCACAACTGCGCCAGCGAAGAGTGCAGTGAAGGCCCCGAGGCCTATCATCATCCCCTTCGGCGCAGGCTGCGCCGGATTCTTTCGACGCTTCTGAAGCCCAGCTCTGCGTGTGGAGCGTGATCTGTGCATCAGCCGGCCGACATCTTCACCGACCTAACCCCAATCTGCGCCTGATCAGGCTCCAGACATCAGCCTCGTCGGCATCGGTTGTATCGACAATTCCTGTCACGCTGTTTGCATTGTCATGCTCACGTTGCGATGGAATGATTAGGTCATCGCGTTCGAGGACCCCGCTGCGATCATGATTACCGCTGAAGAAGACCCCTGCTCCTGCGGTGGAGGGCTCTTCGACGCTTGGAAATGACCCGCCTTCTGATCCTTTATGGGCACGCTGTTTGAGAGCATCCCGGATCCGAGACAAGTTCTGTTCGATCTGGTCCATCAGCGGGCCTCCCCTGGCGCGACTTGCTCCGTTGAGCGTCGCAGCCTCATTTCAATTCGGCGTCGCGACTGATCGCTCTTGGTCGCTGTTCCGTCTGCCACGCGATCAACTGGTACGATCATCTGCGCTCCTGATAGGGGCAAAATCGTCACGCCACGAAGTCGCGGATCGGCGCGCAGAATGCGCACGATCGCTACCGCTCTTGCCATAGCCAGACCAGCGTTGTCCGTTGAATGGAGTGACTCGATCGAAGTGCGATTTGCCGAAGCCGGGATCAGAAACCTGTCGAGGTTGCTTTCACCCACCATCGGCACCTCATCGGTGTGGCCGATCACTTCAACCACATCGACGCCGTAGTCGTCGATGTAGCGCTTCAATAGCGGAATGATGGTCGAGCGAAGCTTGCGCTCGAAGTCAGGCCTGAGCGTTGCCTTGCCACTTTCAAAGAAATAGCCCCCGGCTTCGCTCAAGCTAAAGAAGGGTGGCCACTCGCCTTTTTTCCCGGCGCCGGCGCGCGCAATCGCGCGATCGGCAAAGGAGTAGGGGTCAGGCGCTCCTGCCTTGGCCGCTGCTTCACGGGCGTGACGCCCAATCTCAGCATCCTCGGCGAGCTGCTCGCCGGCTGCCCTGCCGCCATACTTTTCGATGGCCTGACGCGCTTCAATCGCGCGGACCAGTTCCTTGTAGTACTCATCTGGATTCGAAGCTTCCGGATAGGCAGCCTGGATCGCCTCCACCAGCCTGCTGCCCGTGCCATCTTCGACGGCCTGCAGGCGCTTCTCCCGGTTTGAAAGGGCTGCGGCGAGCGCCATGAGCAAGACAAAGATTAGCAGGATCATCACTTCGGCTATGGTGAGTCCGAGGATCAGTCCGCGCCGGTATGACTTGTCTTGCCGGATGTCGAAACCGGCCATCAAGCGGCTCCTTCGACGGTCTTCGCGAGGCTTTCCGTCATTTCCGCCAAGGCCGAATGAACTTGGCCCACTAGCTGCCTCGATCGCCCGAGCTCAGATTCTAGCGCTGCATTGTGCTGTTTTGCTGCCTCCAATGCAGCGGCGTTCTGAGCGGTCAGATCTGACTGGATAGTTGCATTGAGTTTGCTCACATCGCTCAGGTGACCTTCAAGGGCCGATGCGGCATTCTTGAGGGTTTCCATCGCCTGGGCCCCAACTTCAGCTGGCCCTGTTTTCAACTGCTCGATCTGGCGGTCAGTTTCGTCACGGACATTCTTGAGGCTTTGCTCGAGTGCGGCAACACTCGCAGCAAGCTGTTCCGTCATGGTCCGTACAGACTGCGAAGCGGCAGCGGCCTCGGATGCGGAAGTCTGCGCTGCTTCGCCGCTCGCCTTCAGAGCCTGGACCGACAGGTTGACATTGTCGGCGGTTTGCTTGGTCAGTTCAGCTGAGGATCGAATAGCATCATGACTCTTCGAGAGATTCTCGACCGATTGCCCATGCTGATCCAGCTTCTCCAGCAAAGTGTCAAACGAAGCCGAGTAGCGTTTTGATCGGGATGCAAAGTCATTGGCCTGACCGCGAATGGCCTCGTTCGCTGCGTCAACTACGCTCTTCAACCCTTCAACCGAGCTCCCGGTGAACTCTTCGACAGCAGTGGTGGAGGCCTCGTGCACCTCGCGAATGGATTGTTGAATCTGACGACTGAAGTCGTTCATCGAGCGGACTACGCCATTGAGCTCGGCCTTTAGACGAGAGGCCGCTTCTGTAAGTTCAAGCCTTGTCTGCTCTTCGACATTCTCGAGGTCAGGTCGCCCCTGGCTGAAGAATACGCGCAGAATCAGCCCGAAAATGGTCGTCGCCAGGGCTATCCCAAACCCCTGCACGATCGTGGAGGCTGTATTGCTCGGGTCAAACGTGCCAATTGCATAGGACAAGCTCGCCAGTGTGTAGATCAGGCCAAGGTAGTAGCAGTTGTCTCCAGCCTGATCTGCGCGAAGTCTGCCAGTGCCTGCCCGACCGACTATGATGGCGTAGGCGAACATGGCTGCGATCGCTCCGACTGCCACCCATACGGTTTCCACCTCTAGCCATTTGGCCGAGACAATTCCTGCAAATCCAACAACCGCAAAGGCTATGAAGCCCCACTGATCAATGAAGCCGCGGTCTCTCAGTCGGTCAACAAAGGGAATCCTGTCACTCATTCAGCCACTCACTGTGTAGACCCGGCCAAGACGGCCACCTTGCTCATCGATGAGCTTTTCCCAAAGATTAGGGAGCGCTCTTGGTTGGGTACTCGTCGAGTCGCTTCGCTGGAGCATCCACAACTCGACATCGATGCCACGAAGGTCTGTTCGTACACGGCTGAACGGCTGGCTGTTGATCAGGTCTTTTGGTTCGGGCAGGCCCTTGTAGAAGCTGATTTCGGCCGTGTTTTGGAGGAGGTCAGAAGCGACGATTAGCCGCTTCCCAACGTCTGCGTTCGTTTCGCGCTGCAGTTCCGTCAGATTGATCGACTGTATTGATTCCAAGATTGGTGACCGGTCGGCTCCTGATGCCGAGGTCAGCTTGTCAAAAGCTGCGTTCAACGGCGCCAGGAACTTCTCTTGATGCAAACGCTCGAGCTTTTGCGGATTACCGTCGACCTCGGATACGTCCTTGCCTGAACCGGGGTTGCACCTGGTGATGATTGGGACGAGCAAACGATCGGACACGGGGTCCACTTTTGCAATGACGAGCTTCCCGTACCTCGGGATCTGATCCGTCAGCTTATCGAGCTGATTCAAAAAATCCTGTCGCTGAGGCAGATTCATCGGATCAGTCACATCGACAAGCAGAACTGTAAGGCTGTCGGGCTGTGAAGGGCATAGCGTAACGTCGTCGAGGCTGCGGTGAGATAGAACCGACCGGAAATAGATGAATGCCACGACGCCGACGAGAAGAACGACGATGGCAATGTTTCGGAATGCCTTCGTAGCGTCGCCACGGCGACGTCGCTCAGCTGCAGTAGGTCTCCTAGCCATTCCCAAGCGACCTCTTGATCGTATCGAGATGTTCAAAGCTTTCAATTGCATCACGGTAAGCGGAAGCAATTGTCTTTATTGAAGTTTCCAGCACAAGTTGCGCCCGCCCGACTTCATCGTCGATGGTTGGCTCTTCCGGATCGACCGGGAGTTCGGTTCGTTTGAGTGCCCACTTGGAATTGAAGTGGGGCGGGACGCTCCCATCCGTTCGGGCTTTCATGTTTGCGGCCCTGTAGTGCCCAAGAAGGGCATTGCCGACCCCTTCCAGGTAGTCCTGATGCTCACGATATCGAGTTCGGTGCGTTTCACGCGCCGCCAGAATCTGCCCTCGTTCTCTGAACTGCATTCCCAGTTGGTCGCGTGTGGCATTCGCGGCTTCGATCGCATCGTCGCGAGTCTGCTTGAGCTCTTCCATCGCCAGCTCGATCTCGTCGGCATATTCCGCACAGCGATCTTCGTGTCGCCGGTAGATGGCACCATAACCCGGATAAGGGTCGTCCATCTTATAGGCTGCCGTCGCCGACAAAATTGCGAAGGCGATGCCGGCCAACAACAAGCCGTACGAATAGATGCTATCAAACTGTAACGGGCCACCGAGAAACAGCTGCAGCGAAGCACCTCCGGGTTTCTCATGGCCTGCTGCCTTTGCATCGCGAAAATGGCCCGCAAGGAGATTCCAGATAAGCAAACCAACGCCCCAGAGCGTACATCCGGCAATTGCCAATCGCTTTTGAGCTGCATTCCTGTGGAACAGGAACGGCCACCAAAAGCGCCCAACCAATGCTGACAAGAACACATTGACGGCGGCCACTACCGCTGCCGCCACAAATCCACCGATGATGCCAAGCTCGTCCCCGACTCTGAGAAACGCCGTGTTGAACGCACTTTCAATGAACCAGGAAATCCCAATGGTAGACCAAGCGTACGCAGGGTGGATACCGCGATGAGCTGGCCGGTTAAGGCCGTGCTCCTGTTTGAAATTAGCCAGCTCCTGATACGACTCCTTGATCGCATCCTTCGCTAGGGCCAATCGACCTTCCCGGTTAATTACTGTTGTTCGATAATCACCGAGGGCCTGCTCACTCTCTCCTGAAATGGCGGAGAGCTCTCGTAGCAACGCGAGCTCCGAGAGCCTCTCACCGTAGACGCGATGATTGCCTGCGGCGTCGATTTGCGCTCGTGCCGCATGTTCACCAATTTCTGCGATGATGTCGATTTCAACTTCGTCGAATACTTCGGAGTCCGACGGTGGGAAATTGCGACTGCCGTTCTGTTCAGCACGGTGCTCGATCTTCAGCTTCTCGATCGCTCTTTCACGATCAAGCACAATGAATGGATCGGTCGGCAGAGCGATAGTTACATCGGTCGGCTTGAAGAACTTCTTGAGGGCACCGAACGCTTCCATGGCTAGCACCACATTCCAGAAGAGTGGGCTAAGCTGAGAGCAGAATGGTGCTTCTGATATATATTTGGATTAGCTTGCATATCCCCACTTGGCAGACTGAAAATCGACAACTCGACTGCACTTAGTTGATATCACTTGGGATGGGCCGAGAAGCAAGCGCCGAAAGCAATGTCTACCGATTTAGGACAAGTTTGTCGGCCCTGCTGCGTGACGAGGGCCTATGTGGCGCCTCGTGGTTGCCTCGGATTGGTGCCGAGCGGACCGCGCCGATCGACCACGGTGATCCGGCGCGCCTTGGCTTCGATTACAAGGCGTTCAAGGACGCCGTTGCCAGGAAACGCGATCACGTAGCGCGGATCGAGCGAGAGCATTCGCTCGTTGCGCTTGAACCCGGCGCGCGCACCAAGCCGCGAGTCGAGCGAGAAGGTCACTTGCGCAATGCCGCGGCGTTCGGCCCACGATGAGGCCAGACGATCGACGCCCTTGGTGTCGCCGCCGTGGACCAGCACCATGTCGGGAACGCGCTCCCGAACCTTGTCGAGAGTGGCCCAGACATTGTTGGCGAAAGTCAGTGCGTCAGCTTCGCTGGGATGACGGGTGCGTCCGCCGGAGAACACGACCGGCGTGCCCTCGGGCATAGCGGCACGGCGCTTGGCCTCGGCCCGGGCGCGCATGAAATCGCGGCCTTCGACCAGCGCCGAGGTGAGCATCGCGCCGTGATTGAAGCGCGAACTCGACACGGGCTTCCAGGATGAACCGAACTCGTTGAGATAGAGACCGGCGGCGATCTCGCGCATCTCTTCGAGCGCCAGCATAGCGCTTTCGGCGCACTGCGCCCGTTCGACCTGGGTTTCGAGTTCGGACGTGTGGATTTCGGAGCCATCGGCGGTAGCGACAAGGGCGCGGACTTCGTCGGTGGCGCGGTCGAGCGCGGTCGACTTCCGTTCCGCGGAGCGGTGGAAGAGATTGACGAAGGCCCAGCCCAGATCCTCGGCGTCGGCCTCGAGCGCAGTCCCGGAGACCAGCGCGAAAAGATCCGACCAGACCGCCTCGAGCGTCTGCACGACGGCCTCGCGGACCGGGAAATCACAGGTGTTTAGGGGAGCGGGACCGATCGAAAATCCCGCGAGGTCGAGACCGGCGAGCTGGTCGGCAAAACTGGTATGCATGAGCCTATCCTCCTGACTGGCGTGTGGCTGACGCTTGCCGCTCTTGGCTGCGCCAGCGAGAGCCCGTCAGGGCCAGTCATGGGCGGCTTCGCGCACCGCAGGGGAACCCGCTTGGCCAGGCTGGCGCGGGCAGGCCGAAGCCCCGCAGGGGCCGGCCAACACGGGCCTGGCCAAGCCGGGTTGCGCGGAGACGCCGGCTGGCTCAGGGCCTCTCTCGCTCCATGGCGCGGACCAGATGCGGCGGAGTAACCAGCTCGTCAGGATTGGCACCCCACTACCAGTCCAGCAGCAGCGGCCTCAAGCCGCGCGTTTGCGGTAGACGCCTTCTCCGTTCGACATGTGCCCGAGGCAGTCGTAGTCGCCAAACAGTGCATCGAAGCGCGGAGCGATCTGGCGAAGCCAGCGCTGCGCCCGGGGGCTGCGTGCGGTGCGCCATTCGGCATCCCAATAGGCACCGTCGTCACGTTCGACGATCCAGACCGCGACGAGGCCGCCATAGACCGAGACCCCGAAGTCGGCGAACGCATTGCGCAGGAGGATCCGGTCCTCGCGCCCGCGCCAGGCTTGGTGCGGCGCAAGCGACGGAAAGGCGGCTGCCGCACGTTCGGCGAGGTCGCCGCGCAGCCACTCGTATTCGAAGTCCCAGTCTTCCTCGTCCTCGACCTCGAGCACGGTGAATGCGACGACGGCGCCGCTGGGATAGCTGACAGATCGGCCCATTCTGACCTCCTCAAGCCGCGCGAGCGAGATCGCCCGGCTCAGCAGTGTCTTCAGGGACGGCGCGGCCACCTAACTGCAGCAGCAGGCTCGCGGCTTCCTCGGCCTTGGCCGCAGCGGTGAGGATCGCGCGGTCGTCGTCCCGAAGCAGCTTGAGCCAGTGCTCGATGTAGCTTGCGTGGCTGTCGAGGTGCGCGACCGGAAGGCCGAGCTCAGCCCCAAGCATCGCGCTCGAAAGCTCGGCAACGAGTTCCTCGGCGGCATAGGCCGCGGTGCCGAAGCGGTTCTTGAGGTCGCGATCTAGGCGGCTCGAATGACCGGTCCAGTGCGAGAGCTCATGGGCGAGCGTCGCATAGTAATGATCGAAACCCTCGAACAGATGCGACGGCGGCATGGTCACCCTGTCCGGACTGGGCTCGTAATAGGCTTCGCCGCCCTGATGGCGCAGGTTGACCGGGATCGCGGCGAAGAACGCGTCGAGCTCGGCCTCGCGGCCAGCGGGTTCGATCAGATCGAGCGCGGCAGCCGGATGGAACCGTTCGAGCAGGCCCTCGACCTGGTCGGCATTGAACACCGGGTAGGCCTTCAGCACGCGGCGGGATTCGTCGCTCTTCTCGCCGGTCTCGGGAGCCTCGACCTCCTTGGTATAGCTCTTGTAGAAGATCGCGATCGTCGCCTTTTCGCCTTTGCGGACCTGCGCTCCGAGGCCCTGGGCCTGATTGTAAGTCATCCAGTAAGGCGAGGCGTAACCGCACATGTCGGCGACCATCCACAGCCAGAACACGTTCATGCCGCGATAGGGAATGCCGCAGGCGCGCAAGGGACGTGACACTGGCACCCCGCGCCACGGCTGGACCCACGGCTTGGTTCCGGCTTCAAGACGGGCGATGATTTCTTGGGTGATACGGGTTGCGGGCGACTGCCCGGGCGATGTGGACTTGCGATAGGCCATGAGGGGTCTCCTGATCCGACCCGCCAGCACCATCGCCGGTCAGGTCCGTTCAGGCCCGCGCCCCCTCTCCTCTTCGAACATCTGCGCTTTGGATTGAACCAGAAGCGTGGGTACGGCCCGCACCGCCGGATACCGGCGGTGCGGGCCGCAACAGGATCAGCCGTTGAGGCGATCCTTGACCGCCTTGGCGGGCGCGAAGGTCAGCTTCTTCGAGGCGGCGATCTTGATCGACGCGCCGGTCGAAGGATTGCGGCCATCGCGTTCCGGGGTGGCCTTGACCTTGAATTTGCCAAAGCCATTGATCGCGATCTCGTCGCCCTGCGCGGCGGCATCGGCGATCGCGGCGAAGACGCCATCGACGACCTTGCGGGCGTCGGTCTTGGTCAGGCCATTGGCTTCGGCGAGCTTCTCGGCGAGGTCGGCATTGTTCATGCGAATTGGTATCCTTTGAAAAATTGGGAGAAGCGCGGGTAGAGCGGTTTGGCTCCCGCGACCAAGATTCTGCGCCGCTTTTCCACACTCCTGAACCAAAACAAGGAAGCGGCCCCCCAGCGCAAAGCCGAGGGACCGCTTCAGGTTTACGAGCGGTCTGCCTGTCAGGAGGAGGTCAGGCAGCCAGCTCGCGGGGGGTCTGGTCGTCGTCATTGGCACCGTCGTGCGCTGAAGCGGCGTCAGCAGGTTCCGTTACCGGCTCGTCGATTTCGGCAAGGGACGTATCCGCGCCCGCAAACCGCATCACCTCGGGCACCCAGGCCAGCGCGCGGTCGCGTACTTCGACCTCGGTGATGTAGGTTCCGGCGAACACGCGCTCGGCGCTCATCGCGAGGTCACCCTTCTTGACCGAAGCGAACCGGCTGGGGAGATCCGGACCGCCGACTGCCGAAAGCGCATCGAGGATCACGGCCTTCGATACCCGGTCGAAGTAGTTCGCCGCGGTCGGGCGCCACCAGGCCGCCATGTCGATGCCGATCAGACTGCCAAGGTGGTCATGGAAGTCGATCCTGCGTTCGCCTGCCATGTTGAGACTGGCCTCAAGCGAGCGGCCGACGACGTGGCCGAGCCATGCGGCGCGGGCTTCATCGGACAGCGCCCGGAATCGGTCGAAGCGCTCGGGTACGCTAGCGCCAACGCGCCAGCTCTCGTCGAGCCCGGAGCGGAACTCGGCGAGCGAGGCACTCGCCGCCGCGTCCTTCGCCTCGAACCCGATGATCGGTCCCGACAGCATACCGCCGCGCAAGGTGGTCGCCGAGCGGGCGCGGTAGTCGAACGCATCGGCGTCGGCGAGCGTGAAGACCATCAGGTCGAGCGCGAGGGCCGGATCGGACGCGACATGGAGCGCAAGGACATCGCGGCGCTGCATCGCGAGTTCGTCGACGAGGCGCTTCGACAATGCCGAACGGCGCTGACCCG
This sequence comes from Erythrobacter sp., assembly GCA_046076505.1. Lineage (GTDB taxonomy): Bacteria > Pseudomonadota > Alphaproteobacteria > Sphingomonadales > Sphingomonadaceae > Erythrobacter. The sequence goes on from JBJTSG010000276.1 coordinate 10,831, forward strand.
CACCGTCATCGCTCGCGATCACCTCGACTGCGTCGTCATCACCGGTCTGATCGACCTGGCGTTCACCGTAGAACACCGGCTGGAGCAACGGGGTGCCGTCGCGCGACAGCACCAGGATCATCCCCGCCTCGGCCTTCAGCTTGGGCGCAAGCACCGGCGGCCGTGCCCGGATGTCCTGGCATTCGCGTTCGATCACCTCGATCGCGGCTTCGGCGGCCGCGACGGCGTCCTCGGCACTGTCCTCGTCCTCCAGGACCGCTGCGTGCTCGTCATAGGAGGCGTCGAGCTCGTCGAGCCGCGCGAGTTCGGCCTCGGTCAGCGGCGCAGGTTCGGCCGGAAGCCGGACCAGACCCTCGATCAGGTCGTGGCTGGCGTAAGGATCGAGCGTCGGCTTGACCCAGGCAAGGCCTTGCTCGGCGGCGAGCGCCTTGGCCTGTTCTTCCATTTTCGCGGCCGCGAGTTCCTCGAGCAGTGCAACGTCGGCCCAGGCTTCGCTGTCCTCGTCGTCGAACAGTTCGCGTTCGATCCGGCCGCCGCCCGCGAGGTAGGCGTCGCGCCCGACAAGCCGAGCCCGCGGGTCGCTCCCGCGAACCGTGCCCGAGAGGACCATGCGGCGGATCGAGTCCGGATTGGGGGCGTAGTAGCCCGTCGAGACCTGCTCGAAGACGCGGGCCTGGATTGCCTGGTCCGAGGTCGCACCGTAAGCCTTGGCAAGATCGAGGGTGATAGCTCCCGAGGCCAGGGCTTCAAAGACCACCGGGGCAAGCCCGGCAAGCCGCAAGCGGCCCTCGACGAAGCGAACGGTCAGTCCGAAGCGGCGCGCGACCTCCTCGGTGGAGACCCCAGCTTCGATCAGCGCGGCGAAGGCCTGGGCTTCGTCGGCCGGATTCATCGCGAGGCGGTGGAAGTTTTCAGCCAGGCTGGTTTCAATGGCAGCCTCGGCGCTGTCCTCGAGCACAAGGCAGGTGACCTCGTGGTCCTTCGCGAGAACCTTGTCCTCAGCGAGGCTCAGCATCGCCTTGCGGCGGCGCTCGCCGGCCTCGACCTCGAACTTGCCCTTGGCGGCAGGCCGGACGATGAGGTTCTGCAGCAGACCGCGCGCGGCAATGCTCGCCTTGAGTTCGGCGTCTGCAGCGGCATCGCAGTGGCGGCGGACGTTGCGCGGCGAAGCGATGAGCTTGCTCAGCGGTATCGACTTGATCATGGCACTTACTCCTGACTGGCGAGCCCGGGCCATCGACCATCGACGCCCCACTGGCTCATCAAGGTGAAAGCCCTCTCCCCTCTGCCGTTCTGGTCGGGGAAGAGCTGAACGCTCGGGAATGAGAACAAGGCAGGCGATGACCGTATCAACTCAGCTCAGGTGCGCCGCTTGCCGGTTCTGGTCACCGGTTCCAGACGAAGACGGGCATAAACTCGGGCAATGTCGCCGCTTTCCGCCAAGCTACGAAGGTTGGGGCATGTCCTTCGAGCACGACTGGTGCGGCGAATTCGCGGCAAGCTTTGTGCCTGCCGCGAACTAAGCGAGACTTTGCGCGCTCAGCTGGCGAGCCGAGCAAGCACCGCGGCCGCGCCGTCAGTGGGCACGAACAATCGCGTCTGATAGCGGATAATTTCGGTGAAGCAGCCGGCTGCCTTGTACCAATCGAGCCGGGCAGCAGACCAACCGGTAAGCTCGAGCCGCTGCGCGCCACCCACCAGGCTGCGCTTCAGCGTAAGTGCCTCGCGCGCCTTGACGGGCATCGGTCGTCCCGAAGCGAGAACCGCTTCGGCCACCTGCTCAGCGGAATAGGCTTGATCGCTCTCTAGCCCGAGCAACTGGTACAGCTCCGGAACACAGTGCAGCGGCACTTCGCGGCCCAGCAGCGAACGCCCATCGCGCGCCGAGATCCGGCTGACCCGCACGAAGTCCGAGGGGAGCTTGTCCCACACCGGCAGGAGAAGCCCGGTTGCCAGATGCAGCCGCTCGCGCTTGTGACTTGCCGCCGCATCGTCGACCTCGGCCTGCCAGAGCGCACGAAAGATAGCGAGATTGACCGGCTCCCAATGGCTGTCCTCGAGCTGCTCGGCGGTCAGATGCCCGCGCTTCAACGGCCGGACAAGTTCGAACCGTGCTACCCGGCTGCCATCGTCGGCGAGGAGACTGCGTGCCGGAACGAGGAGCCCGATGCCGCCTGATCGGCTGTTGCGCAGCAACTGCTGGCGGTTCCCGGCCAGGCCATAGAGTTCCTCGAGCCGCGCCAGGGCCAGCGGCTTCAGCGCGCGGGCGATCTCAAGTTCGAGGAGATGCGTGGTCGCGCCCGACAGCGCATCGGTGCGCAGCAAGGTGTCGGAGAGCACCTCGAAGTGCTCGACCGCGATCGTCTCGACTCCGAGATCGAGCGTGCCCGAAGCCCGCGCCGCATCGATCCGCGCTTCGACGAGGCCGAGGAATTCGTCGAAAATGCCGTTCTGCAGGGCGATCTGCAGCGCGAGGATGCGGTTGAGCCAGCGCTGGATCGTCGGAAGATCGTCAGTCATCCCGCCGTCCGGCCCTTCGATCTTGAGGCCAGTCAGCTCCTCGAACCGCGCCAAGGTCACTGCCTCGAGCTTGCCGGTAAACAGCAGGCCAAACCAGCGAGTGAGTGCTTCCTTGGCATAGGTGCTTTCGAGATTATCGGCAGGATCGAACAGGTTCTGCCCGCCGGTTTGGCGCTGGCCGCGGGTCAGTGCACCAAGGCTGTCGAGCCGCCGGGCGATGGTCGAAATGAACCGGCGCTCGCCGCGCACATCGGTCGTCACCGGCCGAAACAGCGGCGCCGAGGCCTGATTGGTGCGATTGGTCCGCCCGAGGCCCTGGATCGCGGCGTCGGCCCGCCAGCCTGGTTCGAGCAGAAAATGGACCCGCCGCGCCTGGTTCTTTGCGGTCAGATCGGCATGATAGCTTCGCCCCGTGCCTCCGGCATCGGAGAAGACCAGGATGCGCTTCGCCCCGTCCATGAACGCCTGGGTCTCGGCCACGTTGGCGCGCGGGCTGCGCGACTGGAGCTTCTGGCATCCGTCGCGCCCGACTACCAGCCTGTGAGTCCGCCCGGTGACTTCGGCGACG
>JBJTSG010000277.1:0-5701 GCA_046076505.1 Erythrobacter sp.
CCCGCCGGCTGGCGGGCGCCCCTTTCTTGTGCCCCGAGGGACGATCAGAAGCGGTAGGTCGCGGTCGCGCGGAACACCTGCGCATCGGCGTACTGGCGACCGATGGTGGTGTCGAAGCCGCCGGTGAGCGTGAACGGCCCCTTGCCGAAGGTCGCACTCGCGCCCACTTCGCCCCAGCTGGTGTCGGCGGTGCGGAGCACGAAGGCGGCATTCCCGCCGACGCCTTGCGCGAAGTTGGCGAACAGGACGTTCGGACCCTTCTCGAACTCCCACACCATCCGGGCGGTGGCGTTGAGGGTCAGGACCTTGCCCTTCTTCTCGTAGTCAAAGCCGAACCGGGCCTGCGTGCTGCGGAAGTTCTGGCGCCGCATCGACAGCGCCAGCGTGCCCCCGTCCTCGCGCAGGGCTTCCATATCGACGTTGGCATAGCGCGCTTCGAGAGCCGGCGAAATCGTGCCGGCGCTCGTCGCGATGTCGTACGAAATCCCGAGCGCGCCCGAGAACAGCAGGCTGTCCGTGGACGAGCGCAGGGTCTGCGCGGTGGTGAGGTACTGCACGGTGCGGCGGGTGTCGAAGCCAACGCTGCCGAGGCTGAGCTGGCCGTCGATGACCGGGCCACCTTCGATGTTGTGACGCGCATAGACCGAGCCCGCGTAGCTGCGGCTGTTCACCCGCTGACCAAGCGGCGTGTCGGCATCGAGCGCGCTGTAGAAGCCCGAGACCCCGATCATGGTATTGACGCCCGGATAGTACTCCACGCCGCCGGCGATGTAGTAACCGTCCATGTCGCGGGGCTGGTTGTAGCCCGGAAGCTCACCCACGTTGCCGGTGACGTAGCCACCCGCGAGGTAGATCGCCATGTTCTCCGGCAGGTTCGCCTCGCGCATTTCGGTGTTCTCGGCCCCGTCCTGCAGCGCCATGACCGCGCCGCCGAGCGGCTGGCTCATCGGCGAGATGCTCATCTGCGCGAGCTCGAGCGGACGGCCGGTGATGGCGATCTTGCCGCCCGCCCGGTCCTGGTCCGCCTCGCGCAGGCGCCCGGCGTTGAAGTTCTGCAGGAAGTTGACGGTCTGCCCGGCCAGCGAGCGCACCGCCTGCTCGTTCACCGGCGCGAGGCCGTTGAAGGTGCCGCGGATCGTGTCCACCGAGGCGAAGTCGAGCGCGTAGAGGCCCGCCAGCGCGTCATTGGCGCGGTTCTGGTCGAGAAGCTGCGCGTAGGCCCTCTGCACCGGGTTGTTGCTGTTGATCACCGTGGCGTAGCTCGCCGCGCGGATCTGCATCAGCACCGCGTTCGGCTGGTAGGTGAACTGCTGGCTGAGGATCGGCGAGAGGCTTTGCGCGGTGAAGGTGCCAGTCACCGGGCCGGTGGCAGTAAGCACGGTGAACTGCCGGCCGAGCCCGTTCACCTGGCCGCCGACACCAGCGCCGACCTGCACCACGCCGCCGATGTTCGCCGCACCCGTGACCGCAATGCGGTCGGAGGTGGCACCGGAGATATCGATGTGGGTGAGGGTCGCCGATGCGAGGATCAGGTTGCCGGTGACCGACAACGTCCCGATGGTCCCGATCGTGCCCGGCGCCACAGTGCCCGCGATGCTGGTCAGGAACGGCGTGGCAACCGTACCGGTCCCCTGCAGCAGACCCGCGGCGAGCAGGAAGTCGCCGGGGGTTGCCAGCGTGCCGTTCACGGTCACGGTGCCGCCGCGCTGGGTGACATCGATCAACGAATTGAGACGGGCGCCCGACGCGACGTTGAGGCCGGCCGATCCGGTAACCGTCAGGCGGTCGATCGTCACCGTGCTGCTGAGCGTCGTGGTCCCTGCGTTGCTGAGCGTCACGTCGAAGTAGCGCGGCAGCACGCCGGTGGCGCGCACGCCGGCCGTATTGTTGGGCACGAAGTTGGTCGCGCCCGGCAGGCCGTTGGCGATCGTTGCCGGCGGCAGCGGGGTCGCGACCTTCTGCGGCTCGAGCACGGGATCGAAGCCTGCGCCCGCGGCAGTGCTGGCTTGGCCGCCCGTGAGGGCGACGGTGGCCGGCTGGTTCGTCGCCTGACCGACGCCGCCCTCGATAATCGCGCTGCCGGCATTGTTGTTGACGCCGGCCGGGGCACCGTCATCCGTCCCGATCGGACGGGTGGTCTGGGTGAGCGTATTGGTGCGGAAGTCGAGGCATTCGCTCAAGGCGGTGGTCTGGAAGCACGCCTGGCCGAACTGGCCCGAGCGGCCGTCCTTCTCCTCGCCGGTCAGGGTGGGGACGCCGTTCACCAACTGGCCGTCAGGCCCGATGATGAAGTAGTTGGGATCGGTCAGTGTCACCCAGCGCGAGGCGTCTTCCCAAGCGCCGTCACCGGCGCGGGCGCTGACGTAGCGGTACGGGTTGTTGGCCGCGATCCAGTCCCAGTAGAGATAGAGCGGCTGGTAGAAGCTCACGGTACCATAGCCGTTGGCCGGCTGGCCGTTGAAGAAGCGGGTGTAGCCGCCCGACAGCACGCCGATGACGAGCTGGCGCGAGAACGTCTGGTCAAGGATCAGCGGACCGCCGGAGTCGCCGCCCGCAGTGGTGCCTTCGCGGGGAAGGGCGTTGTCGCGGAAGGCGTTGAAGTCGAAACGGCTCGCCTGCGGCGTGCCGCGCGCCGGATCGTCGAAGTCTATGAAGTAGAGGTTCTGACGCAGGTTCGGGTCGCTGCTGCCGAACAGGAAGGTCTCGAAGTTGAACAGCGAGGTCAGCGCGCCGATGTAGTTCTCGGCAATGCGGCGGCGGAAGTCGATCGGCTGGGTGCCGCTCACGCCGGTGCCGTTGCCGCCGTAGCCGGCGATGGTGACGCGATAGCCGGTGCCGGTAGCCGCGGTGATCTGGCTCGGCGCGGCGAGCGGCGAGAACAGCATCGCCCAGGTTGGGATGCCGCGCGCCGGCGTGTCGAGGCCCGCGATCGCGACGTCGCCGTAGAGGAAGCCACGCGAGGGCGCTTCCAGCGACAGCGGATTATAGGCCACGAAGTCGACGTTGTAGAAGGCGTCGGCGGTGTTCGTCTGGAAGCGGCCGGCACCGCCGGTACCGCCGAGCAGCCAGCGCACCAGCTCGTCGGTCTGGCCGGCAGCATTGGCGCGCGTGTTGGTCTCGAAGCCCACGCCGATGCCGACGCCGCCCGAGTTCGCACCGTAGGCGGTCGCGGCACGGGTGTTCGCGCAGTGCGCCGCGAACAGCACGGTGCGCGGGTTGATCAGCGAGCCGGTGCACAGGCCCACCGAGCCGCCGCCACCATCGGTGACGACCTGGCCGATGCCGGTGATGTTGACGGGATCGCGCGCCGTGGTGGGGGTGTTCGGGAGAGCGATGAGGATCTGCGGATCGATCTCGTCGCGGATGATGTCGACCTTGTTGGTCCAGGTCTTGCGCATGATTTGCGCGCTGGCCGCATCGGCAAGCGCGCGCGCGGTCTGCGAGTGCGCCTCGAGCGTCGCGTCGAGATCCTCGCGGCCGAGCGCGGCATCATCGTTGACCTTCAGCTCTTCGGCCTGCGCAGCACCGGCGCCGAGCGCCAAGGAAAGCATCGCGACACCGGTCATCAGCGCCGGACGCAGCCGGCGATCGTTCTTGATCATATACACATAGGCCCCGTGTTGTGCCGGGAGGGGGATTCGCGATCCCGGCAGAGGACGCGCACTCTAATCCGCTGTGTTGGAAGGACAAGAGGGCCAGAATTTTTCAGCCGGTCGTGGCAATCCTGCATCATGTCGCGCGCCGAAAGAGCCGCCACGGCGTACAGCACGCTGGAACCGGCAAGCGCGAGCGGGGGCCGTGCAAGCCTCCCACCTTTGCGATGCAAAACGTCTTTTAGCATGACGCGCAAACGGGTATCCTGCCGCCCACGGCGGGCCGCAGCCCGGTCCGCCCCGGGGGAATGTCCGCGATCATGCGGACAAAGGGGGATATCATGCGCACATCCGTCTTGCTGACCATTTCGGGGACTGCCTTTGCGGCTGGTGCCCTGCTCGTGGCGGGCACCGCCAGCTCGCAATCCGCGGGTGGACCGCCGCTGCGCTACACGATGGACGCGGCGACCATGAGCGGGTTCGGTGCCATGGGCGCGGGCGGGAGCGGCGGCGGCATAGGCGCCATGATGAGCATGATGTCGGGCGGCGCGCCCAAGCCGATCCGGATGCTCGAACTGCGCCACGGGGCGAGCACCGCGCCGGCAGCAGCTGCTTCCGCGCAGGCCGATCACTTCATGCCGCAGGGCGCGCGCCTCGGCACCTCCCTGCCGCTGCTGCCGACTACTCGCGTGGCCGGCACGAAGGAAGGCAGCTTCGAACAGCCGAGCGGCCGCCTGCTTCTCTACTGGGGCTGCAGCGAGCGCGGCCTGCCGGGGCAGCCGGTGGTCATTGACTTCGCGAAGATGGCCAAGGGCCAGGTCCCCCCCGGTCTCTACATGAACCCGGTCGACCTGCCCGACGACTGGCGGATCTCCGACACCAACAGCCGCACCTACACCGCCTGGCCTAACGACAGGGAGACGCGGGAGGTGCCCGCCAGTGCCTCGCTGCTCGGCGCCCACCGGATCGCTTCGAACTACTCCAAGGAGATCAACTTCAACCTCGCTGAGGACTTCATGCCGGCGCTCGCGGCGCGGACGCGGGCCGCGCCGGCGGGGGGCTACACCCTTGCATGGGACGGGCTGGCGAAGGCGACGGGGTACTACGCCTGGGCGATGGGGGCCAAGGATGTACGCGGGAGCAAGACGCCGGACTTGGTGTGGTGGGCCTCGTCCAAGCAGCAGGCCTTCGGCGGGCCGCTGTGGGACTGGATCTCGCCCGCGGGCGTGCGGCGCCTGATTGCGGCCGGCACGGTCATGCCGCCCGAACAGCGCGAATGCGCGATCCCCGCCGAGGTGGTGAATGCGGCGGGCGAGGCGATGATGGTCAACCTTCAGGCCTACGGCCCGCAAGCCGATTTCGCCTATCCGCCGCGGCCCGCGGATGCGAAGAAGCCGTGGAAACCGGAATGGATCGCACGCGTGCGCTTCCGCTCCTCCACGAGCGTGCTTCCCGGCATGGATATGGGCGGCATGGACGAAGGCGCTGATGCGCGCGACGCGCGGAGCTCCAGCCCGCCGGCGCCGCGCAAGCCCAAGTGCCGGGGCCTGAAGGGCCTCGCCGAACGCGCCGCCGGGCTCTGCGAATAGCCTAGCCCGCGCCAGCGGCACGGAAACGGAAAGGGGCGGGAAGCGATGCGCTTCCCGCCCCTTTTGTCTGACCCGGCGGCCCTGCGATTACATCGAGTAGTACATGTCGAATTCGACCGGGCACGGGGTGGTCTCGGTGCGGATCACCTCTTCCCACTTGAGTTCGCAATAGGCCTCGATCTGGTCCTTGGTGAACACGTCGCCCTTGAGCAGGAACTCGTGGTCGGCGGCAAGGCTGTCGAGTGCCTCACGCAAGCTGCCGCACACGGTCGGCACCTCGGCGAGCTCGGCCGGGGGCAGGTCGTAGAGGTTCTTGTCCATCGCCTCGCCCGGGTGGATCTTGTTCTCGATCCCGTCGAGACCCGCCATCAGCAGCGCAGCATAGGCGAGGTAGGGGTTGGCGAGTGCATCGGGGAAGCGGAACTCGACGCGCTTGGCCTTGTCGCCCGCACCGTAAGGGATGCGGCACGAGGCCGAGCGGTTGCGCGCCGAATAGGCCAGCAGCACCGGCGCCTCGAA
>JBJTSG010000278.1:0-18875 GCA_046076505.1 Erythrobacter sp.
GTCACTCCTGCAATGGAAGCGGGCGTAACTGATCGCCTTTGGGATATTACAGACATTGCCATGCTGGTCGAAGAAGCGGAAGCGACGCCAGCGAAGCGCGGGCCTTATAAGAAGCGGGAAATTTCAAACTGACCCACTACCGATCGGGGACTCGCCACGCCTTCCCGAAGCGAGGCGAGACTCTCACCGCTCAAGCAGATTGCGCGCCTGGCTCGCGATCTGCGCGAGCATCGCCGCGCCGACCGGCGGGCGGGCCTGCGCACGGGCGATCATCGCCCGGAACTGCGCGACGCTGGCGGCATTGCGCTCTACCCATTCCACGACCGCCCCGCGCGGATCGGCCTTGCCCGCCTTGTCGGCGATCCGTCGCCGCAGGAACTCGATGCGCATCTGCTGGATGTCGCGCGCGAGGCCCGAGACGAGCAGCCGCTCCCATGCATCGGTCGGGCTCATGTGGGCCGCCTTGCCCTGCGCCCAGTCAAGGCCGAGGCGGGTGCCGATATCGGTGAAGGCGTGGGTGAGGAGCGTCGGCTCGATCCCCGTCGCCTGCGCCGCCTGCGCGAGGCCGACCGCCCCGTCGAAGTCGAACAGCGCGGCGACGCGGCTCGCCAGTGCCTCGGGCGTGCCGAGAGCGACGAAGCTGTCGCGGAGTGCCTTCGAGCGAGCGCGCGGCTCGTCGGTGAGCAGCTCCTCGCGGCAGACGATAAGGGTCGTCACGTCCTTCTGCAGCGCGGCGATCAACGCGCCCGCCGCGACCTTGCCCGAGGCCGTGCGCAGCACGTCGCTTATCAGGTTGCCGACCGCCGCGGCCAGGCGGTCGAACAGCGCGAGGCGCGCCGCCTCGGGGATGTCCGCCACCTCGAGGTCGCGCCACAGCGCATCGAGGCCGAACAGGCGCTCGGTGACGACAAAGGCCCCGGCAACCTCGGCAAGGCCGACGCCCTCCTCCTCGGCGAGCTCGAAGGGATGGACCATGCCCAAGCGGTTGACGATCCGGTTGGAGAGGCTGGTCGCGATCATCTCGCGGCGCAGGCGGTGGCCGCGGATCTCCGCGGCATAGGTCTTGCGCATCGCCGAGGGGAAGCGCGCCAGCAGCACGTCGTCGAGCACCGCGTCATCGGGCAGTTCGCTGCGCTCGATCGCGTCCTGGAGCGCGAGCTTGGCCGAAGAGAGCAGCACCGCGAGTTCGGGCCGGGTCAGGCCGAAGCCGTCGGCGGCGCGGCGGGTGAGCGCCTCGCCGTCGGCAAGCCCCTCGGTACGCCGGTCGAAGTCGCCGGCTTCCTCCAGCCTCTCGATGAGGCGCACATAGGCCGGCGTCGCCCCCGCCTCGCCGCTTTCGGCGATCGACAGGGCGAGCGCCTGGAGGCGGTTGTCCTCGAGCACGATCTGGGCGACCTCGTCGGTCATCGCCGCAAGCAGCATGTTGCGCTTCTTCGGTGCCAGCTTGCCCGAAGCGGTGGCCGCCGCGAGCGCGATCTTGATGTTGACCTCGTTGTCCGAGCAGTCGACCCCGGCCGAGTTGTCGATGAAGTCGGTATTGATCCGGCCGCCGTGCAGCGCGAAGGCGATGCGCCCCGCCTGCGTCACGCCGAGGTTCGCACCCTCGCCGATCACCTTGGCGCGCACCTCGGTGCCGTCGATGCGCAGGGCGTCGTTGGCCGGGTCGCCGACCGCGATGTTGTTCTCCTGCGGAGCCTTCACATAGGTGCCGATGCCGCCGAACCAGAGCAGGTCCACCGGCGCGCGCAGGATCGCGGTAATCAGCGCCTCGGGCTCGATCTCTTTCGCGTCGATTCCCAGCACTTCGCGCGCCTGCTTCGACAGCTTGATCGTCTTGGCGCTACGCGGGAAGACCCCGCCGCCCTTGGAAATCAGCGCCTTGTCGTAATCGTCCCAGCTCGATCGCGGCAGGGCGAACATACGCGCGCGCTCCTTCCAGCTTGCGAGCGGATCGGGCGAGGGGTCGATGAAGATATGGCGGTGATCGAAGGCGGCGACCAGCCTCAAGGCCTTCGACAGCAGCATCCCGTTGCCGAACACGTCGCCCGACATGTCGCCGCAGCCCGCGACGGTGATCGGCTGCGTCTGCACATCGACGCCCATCTCGCGGAAGTGGCGCTGCACACTCACCCACGCGCCGCGCGCGGTGATGCCCATCGCCTTGTGGTCGTAGCCGTTGGAGCCGCCGCTCGCGAAGGCGTCGTCCAGCCAGAAGTCGCGCGCTTGTGCGATCCCGTTGGCGATGTCGGAGAAGGTTGCGGTGCCCTTGTCAGCCGCGACCACGAAGTAGGGGTCCTCGCCGTCGAGCACGGTGACGCAATCGGGGTGGACGACCGCGCCGCCGACGATGTTGTCCGTGACCGACAGCAGCGTGCGGATGAAGATCTCGTAGGCGGCGCGGCCCTCGGCGGCCCAGCCCTCGCGGTCGAGCGCGGGGTTGGGGAGCTGCTTGGGATAGAAGCCGCCCTTGGCCCCGGTCGGCACGATCACCGCATTCTTGACGCGCTGCGCCTTCATCAGGCCGAGGATCTCGGTGCGGAAGTCGTCGCGCCGGTCGGACCAGCGAAGGCCCCCGCGCGCCACCGCGCCCGAGCGCAGGTGGATGCCCTCGACGCGGGCGCTGTAGACGAAGATCTCGCGCCACGGCAGCGGCTTGGGGAGGCCCGGCACGCGGTGCGAATCGAGCTTGAAGGCCAACGCCTCGGCAGCGGCAGGGGCAAAGGCGTTGGTGCGCAGCACCGCGTCCACCACCGCACGGTAGAGCCGCAGCAGCCGGTCGTCATTGATCGCGGTGACCTTGGCAAGGCCGCGGGTGAAGGCCCCCTGCGCGGCGACGACGGCTTCTTCGCGGTCGCCCTTGAAAGCAGGGTCGTGGCGCGCCTCGAACAGCGCGATCATCGCCTGGGTCACCTGCGGCGCGGCGACCAGCGCATCGACCACGGTGGTGATGGTGTAGCTCACCCCGGTCTGGCGCAGGTAGCGGTAGATCGCGCGCATCCAGTTCGCCTCCCGCGGGGTGAGGCCGGTAGCGGCAATCAGACGGTTGAAGGGATCGTCCTCCGCCTGCCCGCCAAGCACCGCGGCAAGCGCGGCCTCGATGCCCGCGGCGCGCTCGAGCAGCGCGGCCGCATCGCGCCCGGCGGGAAGCGTCAGCAGGAACTCGTCGATCGCGCCCAATGAGGCGTCGGTGAGGAAGGTCGGCAACTCGGCGAGCACCCGGAAGCCGAAGTTCTCGAGCGCCGGGACCGCGTCGGACAGCGCCAGTGTGCCTTTCAGCACATAGACCTTGAGCCTGAGCGTCTGCGGTCCGTCGGCGGGCAGGCGATAGAGCCGCACCAGCCGCTCGGCCCGCTCGCCCTCGCCTTCGCCCAGCGCCAGGCTGCGCAGCTTGGCGATGTCGCGCGCAGCCTCCTCGGGGCCATAGGTCAGGCGGTAGCCGGTCGGGAAGGCGGGCGCATAACGCGCCGCGAGCGTGGCCGCGCGGCCTTCCTCCTCGAAGGTCGCCAGGTGGGTCGCGACCGCCTCGTTCCAGCCGCGCAGCAGGTCGAGAATCTGCGCCTCGATCGCCTCTGCCTCGGGCAGCGTGTCGCAGGCGCGCACGTCGACGAGGAAGCGCAGCAGCGCGAGCGTGCTGCTCTCCACCGACAGGCTCCAGTCGAGCAGCACCGATCCCCGCGCGCGCAGCAACATCGCCTGAATCTGGTGGCGCACCTCGGTCGAGAGCTGGTCGCGCGGCAGCCAGACGAAGGCGAAGACGTGCCGTTCGAGCGTCGCGCGGACCATGATGACGCGCGGGCGCGGGCGGTCGATCAGCGCCATCTTGGCGGTGACGAGCTCGGCGACGCGCTCGGGCTCGAAGGCGGTGAGAAGGTCGTTGGGCAGCGAGGTGAAGGCGTGGACCAGCGCCTTGCCGTTGTGGCCGTGCGGGTCGAAGCCCAGCCGCGCGGTGAGGTCGGCGACCATCCTGCGCAGCACCGGCACCTCGTGCGGGCGCTCGTTCATCGCCGCGCTGGTCCACAGGCCAGCGTGGATGGAGAGCGCCGTGACGACACCCCCTTCGCGCACCGGCACGATGAACAGGTCAAGCGGGCTCGCGCGGTGGACTCGCGACTGGACGTTGGACTTGATCGCCAGCAGCGGGCGCGGCGTCCCCGCCTTCTCCTGCGCATCGAACCACGCGAAGGCGCGCTCGTAGCTGATCTCCGCGAGAAGATCGCTTGCCGAAGTGCGGCAGATGCCGAGCCGGTCGGCGATGCCGCCGTCGCGGCGGCGGGTGAGGTGGCCCAATTGGGTCAGCATCCCCCCGCCGAGCCAGGCGAGCAGCGCGCCGACCTCGGGGTCGAGCGCCTGCGCGGCCTCGGCATCGGCGGCCATCGCCGCCTGCATCGGCTGCCAGTCGGCGACCGCGGCATGGACGTCGGCGAGCGTCGTCTCGAGTGCCTCGATCAGCTCGCGGCGCTGGCGCGCATCCACGCGCGGGGTCTCGATGTAGATCAGCGATTCGCGCGCGCCCGCCTTGCCGAGGCCGGTGATCGCGCCCTGCTCGTCGCGCTCCACCGGGGCGACCGGGTGCAGCAACAGGTCGATGCCCACGCCCTGCGCGGCGATGGTGGCGGCAACCGAATCGACGAGGAACGGCCTGTCGTCGTTGACGATCGCGATGCGCAGGTGGCGGCGCTCGCCCCCGGCGGACTCGAGCTGGACGAGTGCCTGTCCGGGCGCGCGGTGTGCGGCGGCAGCGAGGAGATAGGCGGCCGCCTCGTCGAGCGCGCGCTTGTCGGTGGCGGGATCGCCCGGCAGCAGCGAAGCCTCGAGCTCCCGGCGCAAGGCCTTGATCAGCGCCTTTGACGGCGCGGCGGCGACGGGTCTCGACCCCATTGAAGGCTCCTGTCCATACTGCGTCCGGCTTTCATCTTGAAGCAATTTTATTGTGCCGGATTGTTTTATTCGTGTCTGGTCCGATACCTCTTTTGCGGTGTGCGGCGCAAGCGCGATGATCGCGTAGGCCTACGCCGCGGCGACGGCCTGGCAGGCGTCCATCGTCAGCTCGAGGCTGCGGATGCGCGCCTCAGGATCGTAGGTGGCACCGCACAGCATGATCTCGTCGGCGCCGGTGCGGCGCGCGAAGGCGGCGATCCCCTCGCGCACCTGCGTTGGCGTCCCGACCGCGGCGGCCTGACCGATATGGGCGAGCATCGCCTGCGCGCTCGCCGGGAGCGTGTCGGTGTAATTCGCGACCGGCGGCGGGAGCTTGCCCGGCTGTCCGGTGCGCAGCCGCACGAAGCTCTGTTGCTGCGATGATGCAAGCAGGCGCGCCTCGGCTTCGGTGTCGGCGGCAAAGACGTTCATCGCGACCATCACGTGAGGCCTGTCGAGCGCCTCCGAGGGCTGGAAGTCACGGCGATAGACCGCGAGTGCCGCATCGAGATGATCGGGCGCGAAGTGCGCGGCGAAGGCATAGGGCAGGCCCAGTTTGGCCGCGAGCTGCGCGCCGAACAGGCTTGATCCGAGCATCCACAGCTCGATGTTCGCGCCGTGGCCGGGGGTTGCCTTGATCGGCAGGTCGATGTCGCCGGTGAGCAGCGCGCGCAGTTCGACCACGTCCTGCGGAAAGTATTCGGCGGCCTGGTGGAGGTTCTTCCTGAGCGCCCGCTGGAGCTCCGGCCCGGCGCCGGGTGCGCGGCCGAGGCCGAGGTCGATGCGACCGGGGAACAGCGCATCGAGCGTACCGAACTGCTCGGCGATCTGGAACGGGGTGTGGTTGGGGAGCATGATCCCGCCCGAGCCGATGCGGATGTGGGCAGTCGCATTGCCAACATGGGCGAGCACGACCGAGGTCGCGCCGCCCGCGATCCCGTCCATCGCGTGATGTTCCGCGACCCAGAACCTGTCGCAGCCGAAGCGTTCGGCGGCGCGGGCGAGATCGGCGGTGGCGGCGAAGGCTTCCGAGAGGCTGCCGCCCTCGCGGACGGGGACGAGATCGAGGACGGAGAAACGGGTCATCGCGGCTGCTCCTGGGGCGACGGCGTGGGGGCCGGGGTTGGGGCGGGCGCAGTCTCTGCCGTCTCGCCGAGCTGCGCAAGATAGCCGCGTGCGGTGGCGGCCTCGGGCGTGCCGGGCGCGAGGTCGATGACCGAACGCCAGCTCGCCCTGGCCGCCGGCTCGCGCCCGGCAAGCATCGCGATCACCCCGGCCTCGAGCCCGATCGCCGGATCGCTCGGGGTGAGGGTCGCGGCGCGCTCGATCGCGGCCTGTGCCTCGGGTAACTTCTGGAGGCGGCGCAGCAGGGTGGCCTTGAGCAGCCAGCCCTCGCTCCGGTCGGGCGCGCGGGTGGTGGCGGTCTCGAGCGCGGCGAGGGCGTCGTCCGGGCGCTGGAGCGCAACCAGCGCGCGGGCGCGGTCGGTGGCGGCGATCGCCTCGAGCACCGGGTACTTCGCCCGCACCGCATCGGCCTCGGCGAGGCCGAGCAGGCCCTCCGCCCCGGCCGCATCGCCGCTCGCCAGCGCCGCGCTGCCGGCGAGGAGGGCGAAGCGGGCGCGGGCGCGGACCGCGGCCTCGGACGTCTCGGCCCGGGCCGCGGCGAAGGCGGCGCGGGCATCGTCCCACAGCGCGAGCCGGCTCGCCGCCTGGCCGAGGCACAGGTTGGCGAGCACCCGGTCGGTGCCGGTCGTCTCCGAACGGCGGATCTGCGCCATGGCATTGGCGCGCGCAGGATCGGTCTCGAGCTCGGCGAGGCACCCCTCGAACCATGCGCTGGTCAGGCCTGCGTCCTTCGCCGCCGCACCGTCGCGCCGCACCGGGCGGTCGCGCACGAGATCGTCTCCCTGCATCCCTCCCGCCAGCGGGTTGGGACCGACTTGCAGGGCGAGCGCGAGGATCAGGGACATGGAGGCTCTATCCGTAGAATTCGGCGACGACAGCCTTGAGAAGCGCGATATCGCTGTCGCGCGAGAGGCGATGGTCGCCATCGTCTACCAGCGTCACCTGAACGTCGCCCGACCGGAGCGCGGCCTTCAGGCGGAGCGAGATTGCGTAGGGCACATCCGCATCGGCCTTGCTGTGGAGCAGGCGGACCGGGCAGGCGAGGTCGATCGTCCGGTCCAGCCTGAGGTGGCACTCGGCATCGGCGAAAAAGCCGGGGTGGGTGGGCGTCGGCTCGGGGCCGTAGGGGTTGTGCTCGAAAATCGACTCCCCCGCCGCCAGGCGCGCGCGCTGTTCCTCGGTGTAGCCCCACTGGGTGAAGTCGGGCGCGGCGGCGATCCCGACGAGGCCAGCGACCCGGTGCTTCAGATGCTCGGCGACGAGCAGCATCAGCCACCCGCCCATCGAAGAGCCGACCAGCAGGACCGGCCCGCTGACATAGCTCGCGACCAGCGCCAGCACCTCGTCGCGCCACTTCGACAGCATGCCGTCGGCGAAGTCGCCGTCGCTCTGCCCGCAGCCGGAGTAATCGATCAGCAGGCACGCCCGCCCCCTCGCCGCCGCCTCCTCGAACAGCGCACTCGCCTTGCTGCCGCTCATGTCCGACATGTAGCCGGGAAGGAACACGAGGCAGGGGCCCACGCCGTCCGTGTAGCGGAAGGCGACGCGGCGGCCGTCGTAGAGGGTGTGGTGGAGGATCGCACTCATGCCTCGCCTCTTGCCTTGCGCGGGGGGCGCGGTGCAAGCATTGTCGCGCAAATGCAACCGGAGAGGGGTAGCGCGCCGCCATGATCAAGACCGAGCCCGCGGCCCAGCCCGCACCCACGAATATCACCCGCCGCAGCCTGTTCGCGCTCGCCGGCGCCGGGGCCGCAGTCGCCGCCGCCCCGACCGCGGCGACCGGCTTCGGCAAGGGCTTCACCCATGCGGTGGCGAGCGGTGAGCCCGCCACCGACAAGGTCCTGCTGTGGACCCGCTACGTGTCCGACCAGCCCGCCTACCTCGCCTGGCAGGTCAGCGAGAGCGAGGACTTCGCGAAGCTCGCCGCCGAAGGCAGCACCGGCAACGCCGCCGGGCCTGACAGCGATTACTGCGTCAAGTCCTGGGCGGACGGCCTGCTGCCCGACCGCTGGTATTTCTACCGCTTCATCGCCCCGGACGGCACGAAGTCCCCGGTGGGCCGCACCCGCACCCTGCCCGGCGGCAAGACCCAGCGATTCCGCCTCGCGGTGTTCTCCTGCTCGAACTACGGCTTCGGCTGGTTCAACGCATACGGCCACGCCGCCGAGGCCAACGACTGCGACCTCGCGGTGCACCTCGGCGACTACCTCTACGAATATGCCCGCGGCACATACCCCAATGCCGGGCAGAGCCTCGCCGAGCGCGTGCTCGAACCGGCGAACGAGCTCGTCGCGCTCGCCGACTATCGCCTGCGCTATGCCACCTACCGTGCCGACCCGGACTGCCAGCGGCTCCACCAGGTGATGCCGATGATCTCCTGCTGGGACGATCACGAGACTGCCAACGACAGCTGGATGCACGGCGCCGAGAACCACCAGAGCGACAAGGAGGGCGATTGGGAGGTGCGCAAGGCCGCCGCCAAGCGTGCTTACCGCGAATGGATGCCTGTCGCTGACGAGGTCTACACCACCTACCAGGTCGGCAACCTCGCCACGCTGTTCAAGCTCGACACCCGGCTCGAGGGGCGCGAGGAGCAGTTCAACCTCGGCAAGGTGATGGCCGGCAAGACAGACCCGCAGGCGCTCAATGCCGCGCTCACCGCGTTCCGCGACGGCCAGTGGGCGAACCCCGATCGCCAGCTGCTCGGGGCTGCCCAGCAGGCGTGGCTCGCCGAGGGCCTCGCCGCCTCGACCAAAGCGGGCACGCAGTGGCAGGTGCTCGTCCAGCAGGTGCTGATGGGGAACATCAAGACGCCCAGGAACTTCGCCGAGGCCGCGGGTGCGGGGCTCCCCGATTTCGTGCGCCAGAGGCTCGTCGCCGCGGCGGCCGCCAGCCAGGTGGGCCTGCCCTCCAACATGGATTCGTGGGACGGCTACCCCGCCGCGCGCGAGAGAGTCTTCAAGGCCGCGCTCAATGCCGACGCCAACCTCGTCGTGCTGGCGGGCGACAGCCACAATGCCTGGGCCTTCGATCTCGATTACGAAGGCAAGCCCGTGGGGGTCGAGTTCGGCGGCCAGTCGGTGAGCTCGTCCGGCTTCGAGAGTTACCTCACTTTCTTGAAGCCGCAGGACCTCGCGAGTGCGCTGGTCGCCGAGAACCGCCAGCTGAAATGGGCCGACACGTCGCAGCGCGGCTACATGATGGTCGAGCTCGCCCCGGCGGCGGTGACGACCGAATACCGCTTCACCGGGAGCGTGAAACAGCGCTCGGCGCAGCTCGCGGGGACGAAGCGGGTGAGCAGCGCGAAGGGATCGGGGAAGCTGGTGGTCTAATCGCGCAGGAAGATCGCCTCGATCGGCAGGCCGAACACGTCGGCGATGCTGAAGGCGAGCGGGAGCGAGGGGTCGTAGCGGCCTGTCTCGATGGCGTTGACGCTCTGGCGCGAGACGCCGAGCCGGTCGGCGAGGTCCTGCTGCGACCAGCCGTGCTCGGCGCGCAGCACGCGAAGGCGGTTGTTCACGGGTAGTCCCCCGCGTCATCGTCGCCGGTCCAGATGCGGTTGGCGATCTGGCCGACGAACAGTCCCCCGCACCAGATCGGGAAGACGTAGAACACCGGCAGGCGGGGGAGGCTGTCGGAATAGAGCTCGAGCAGCCCCCACACGCTGGTGATCGCGAGGGTCACGCCGGTGGCGACGATGATCTTTCGCACCTCGAGCATCCGCACATATTCGTCCGGGATCCCGGCCACGAACTGCCCGATCGCGCCGATCACGGCGAGCATTGCAATGCCGGGGATCAGCGCGAGAGCGATGGTCAGCGGGCCGAGCGGCGCGGCGCGGTCGATCGTCAGGCTCGCCAACACGATCCCTGCGACATAGGCCGCAGCGATGATCGCCATCCGCCGGGTGTAGCGCAAGGCAGCCGGGTCGCGCGCCATGCCTCAGGCCTTCTTGGGCGAGCAGGCGGGTCGGCGGATGATCCAGGGAAGCATCACCAGCGGCGCATATTGCGCGACCTGCGCGGGAACCACGTCGAACACCGCGAGAACCGCGATGGCGAGTAGGACAAGCGCGAGGCAAAGCGCCTCCTGAATGCGGGTCATGGAAAGCTCCTTTTGCTTAATGGAAAGGTCGCTTTACATTCGGCTAGCGCCGATGTCAAGGTCGCTTTCCATTTATACGCGGCCAAACCGCGGCCCTGAATGAACTACGTCAACTTGCGCGTGACTTGCGGCTGTTGGAGGCTTATGTCCGGGGCATGGCACGCTCGCTCGTCACCACCCGCACCACCACCACCCGGACGACCATCCGGGGGCGGCGGCGCGCGGCTTAAGGCCAGCGACCCGCCGCCCGGTTCGGGGCGGCGCGGTGTTCTCCCCCAACCGGTAATCCTCGCAACACCGATCTTCCGGTGCGCCCCTTGTCGACTTAGGGAGCCTTGTCCTAAGGCGCGCCAAACGAGACGGAAACCACGATGACCGAACTGCTCAAGATCAGCCTCCCCGATGGCTCGGTGCGCGAAGTGCCGCAGGGTTCGACCCCGGCGGATATTGCCGCAGCGATCGGCCCTGGGCTCGCCAAGGCGGCGCTCGCGGCGCGGGTGAACGGCGAACTGCGCGACCTTGGCCGCCCCTTCGAGGGCGATGCGGAGCTCGCGCTGGTGACGAGCCGCGACGAGGCAGACGCGCTCGAACTCGCCCGCCACGACTACGCCCACGTCCTGGCCGAAGCGGTGCAGGCGCTGTGGCCCGGCACGCAGATCACCTTCGGCCCTGCGACCGACGACGGCTTCTACTATGATGTGAAGGCCCCCGACAGCCGCGAACCCTTCGGCATGGATGATCTCCCCGCCATCGAGGCAAAGATGCGCGAGATCATCCGCGCCGACAAACCACTGCGCCGCGAAGTCTGGAGCCGCGAGGATCTGATCGCCAAGTGGTCTTCGGAAGGCGAAACCTTCAAGGCCGAGTGGGCGAGGGAACTTCCCGAGGGCGAGGAGCTGACGGTCTACTGGTCCGGCAGCGACTGGCTCGACATGTGCCGCGGGCCCCACCTTCCGAGCACCGGCAAGCTCGATCCCGAGGCCTTCAAGCTGATGCGCACTGCCGGAGCCTATTGGCGCGGCGACCAGAACAACGCGCAGCTGACGCGCATCTACGGGACGGGCTGGCTCAACAAGAAGCAATTGCAGGCCCACCTCACCCGGCTTGAGGAAGCCGCCAAGCGCGATCACCGCAAGCTGGGGCGCGAGATGGACCTGTTCCACCTGCAGGAAGAGGCCCACGGCTCTGTCTTCTGGCACCCCAAGGGGTACCGCATCTGGCGCGAACTCGAGGCCTATATGCGCCGCAAGATGGACGGCGCGGGCTACCGCGAGATCAAGACCCCGCAGCTGATGGACGTGCGCCAGTGGACGCAATCGGGGCACTGGGGTAAGTACGCGCAGAACATGTTCGCCGTCCCCGACATCGTGCCGGACGTGGACGAGGAGTCCGGCGTCGCCTCCCCCAAGGTGGCAGACGATGCGGCGTGGATGGCGATCAAGCCGATGAACTGCCCGGCGCACGTGATGGTGTTCCGGCAGGGGATCACCTCCTACCGCGACCTCCCCATCCGCCTCTCCGAGATGGGCTGCTGCCACCGCAACGAGCCCCACGGCGCGCTCCACGGGCTGATGCGCGTGCGCCAGTTCACGCAGGACGACGCGCATATCTTCTGCACCGAAGGTCAGGTCGTCTCCGAGGTGCAGGCCTTCATCGCGCTGGCGGACAGCGTGTATCGCGACTTCGGCTTCACCTATGACATCAAGCTCGCCCTGCGCCCAGAGAAGCGGTTCGGCTCGGACGCCGACTGGGACAAGGCCGAACAGGAACTGCGCGACGCGGTCGCCGCCCACGGGATCGAATGCGAGGAGCTGCCCGGCGAAGGCGCCTTCTATGCCCCCAAGCTCGAATGGCACCTGACCGACGCAATCGGTCGCACCTGGCAGGTCGGCACGATCCAGTCGGACCGCGTGCTGCCCGAGCGGCTCGATGCGCATTACATCGGCGAGGACGGCGAGAAGCACCGCCCGGTGATGCTCCATCGCGCGATCTTCGGGAGCTATGAACGCTTCATCGGCATCCTGATCGAGCACTTCGCCGGGCGCCTGCCCGCGTGGCTCGCGCCGGTGCAGGCGGTGGTGGCGACCATCGTCTCGGATGCGGATGGCTATGCCGAGGACGTCGCGGCGCAGCTCCGCACGGCCGATATCCGCGTGGAAACCGACACCCGCAACGAGAAGATCAACTACAAGGTGCGCGAACACTCGCTCGCCAAGGTCCCGCACCTGCTGGTAGTCGGCAAGCGCGAGGCCGAGGAGGCCACCGTCGCGGTGCGCACGCTGGGCGCGGAGCATCAGAAGGTCATGCCGCTTGCCGAGGCGATCGCGATGCTCAAAGCGGAAGGAACGCCGCCCGATCTGAGGCACTGACATGCACCCGATGGTCCTCGCCTCGCTGGCGCTCAACATCGTGGTGCTGCTGCCGGTGTGCGTGGGCCTGATGACCCGCGCACACTGGACCGTCGCGGCCTTCGGCGACGTCACGCCGGCGCGCGGCATCCTGCTGTCGCTCTATATCGCGCTGCTCATCAGCTCAGCGGCGCTGCTGCTGATGCCGGTGCCGGCGATCGTCGCCGGGCTGCTGACGCTGCAGATCGTCTACAAGGTGACGACGCCCTTCACCGTAGAATCGATCGGCAACCCCGTGGTGCTGACCAACCTCGCGGTCGCCGCGGTGCACGCGGTGACGATCGTCACGATCTGGAGCGGCACCGGCATCTAGCGCCGGACCGGTTTTGGGCAGATCAGAAGGGGAAGGCGCGTCCGGCGAGGATCAGCGCCGCGGCGCAGCCGAGCACGATCACGCGGCGCGCAAGTTCGAGCGCCTCGGTACGGGCGGTGAGCGGCATGGCGAGAGCGAGGGCGCGGTTCATGGCGCCCACTCTCCTCCGAAATCCCTAACGAATCGTTAATTGTCGCTCGGCGCGCTGGGCATCTGCTGGCTGGCGCAGTGGAAACCCCCGCCGCCGGCCAGAACGGCGTCGCCCGGCAGGCCGAGGCAATCGCGGTCGGGGAACAGCGCCGCGATCGCCGCCACCCCTTCGGCATCGTGGGGCGACCCGAAGGTCGGCACCACGACGAGGTGCGAGGTGATCGCGAAGTTCACGTAGCTCGCCGGCTCCACCCGCCCGTCGCGCTCGATGCGCCCGGGCGAGGGGATACGCACCACCTCGACCCCCGCAGCGCTCGCCCGCGCGGCGGCATCGGCGTAGATCGCGGCGTTGGGATCGTCCCGCCCGGTTGCCTCCGGCACGATCAGCCGGTTCGGCGCAACGAAGCGCGCAAGGTTGTCGACATGGCCATCGGTATGGTCGTTGACGAGCCCGTCGCCGAGCCACAGCACCCGGGCAAAGCCGAGACGGGCGGCGATCTCGGCCTCGATGGCCTGGCGGCTCATCGCCGGGTTGCGATTCGGGTTGAGGAGGCACTGCTCGGTGGTGGCGACGAGGCCCGTCCCGTCCCCGTCGAGCGCGCCCCCCTCGAGGATCATCGGCGAAGTCTCGATCGCGAGCCCGGCATCGCGGGCGAGCTCGGCGCCGACCTCCATGTCGCCCGGCATCAGGTATTTGCCGCCCCACCCGTTGAAGCCGAAGCGCCGCGCGCCGCGGGTGCCGTCGGCCTCGAGGACAACCAGCGGGCCTGTGTCGCGCAGCCAGACATCGCCATAGACGCGCCGTTCGAGCGTCACTTTCCCGCTCACCAGCGAACGGGCGCGGGCTTCATTGGCCGCGTCGCGCACCAGCAGCCGGACTTCCTGTCCGCTCTCGGCGACGGCCGAGGCGAAGGCGGCCATCTGCACCTGCGCGGGCTCGAGCCAGCCCGGCCACTCCTCGGCAAGGTGCGGGAAGCCGATCCAGATCCAGTCCTGCGGCGCCCATTCGGGCGGCATGATCATCGTCATGACGCGGGACGGCAGCCCTTGGCGGCGGCCTTGCAGCTTTCGTCCCGCACCCCGCGGAACTCGTCGCCCTCGGTCCAGTTGGGCCAGCTCGTGCTCATCGCCATCATCCGGCCGAGGCGATAGTAGAGCTGGAGGTCGCTCATCACCCCCGACCAGTCCCAGCTCTCGCTGAACTGGTCCTTGGGGCCGTGGTAGCGCTTGTCGGTATAGTCCCTCGCGATCGCCTCGCCCGCCGCGCGCCAGCCGTTCACCAGGTCCTGCCCGCCGTCGACATAGAGCATCGGCACACCGAGCTTGGCGAGCGCGAAGTGATCCGAGCGGTAATAGTAGCCCGCCTCGGGCTTGGCATCGGGGGTGATCGTCCGCCCGTCGACCTCGAGCGCGGCCTCGAGGAAGCGGTCGAGCTGGGACTTGCCGAGGCCGACGACGGTCACGTCCTTCGCGGGGCCAGCCATCTGCAATGCGTCCATGTTCACACCGCCCACCGTCTGCGACAGCGCGAAGACCGGGTTCTGCGCGTAGTATTGCGCGCCGAGGAGTCCGGATTCCTCCGCTGTCACCGCGAGGAACACCAGCGTGCGTCGCGCCGGGCCGGCCTTCACGTTCGCCTCGGCCAGCGCGACCAGCGCGGCGGTGCCGGTGGCGTTGTCGATCGCGCCGTTGCAGATGTCGTCGCCGTCGGGCGCCGGGGTGCAACGCCCGAGGTGGTCCCAGTGCGCGGTGTGCAGCACGTATTCGTCCGGCTTCTCGGTGCCGGGGAGGATCCCGATCACGTTGTGCGACATGAAGCTGCGCACGTCGCTGCCAAAGCTGGTGGAAAGCTTGAGGCCCAGCGGAACGCCCTTGAAGCCCTTGACCTGCGCCTGCTTGGTCAGGGCGTCCAAATCCTGTCCGGCGGCCTTGAGAATCTGGCGCGCGGCACCTTCCGTGACCCAGCCGTTCATCTCCGTCAGCGGCGGGGCGTTCTTGCCACGCTGCGGGTAGGCCTGCGGGCCGCTCCACGAGCTTTCGACGACGTTCCAGCCATAGGCGGCCGGTTCGGTCTGGTGGACGATCAGCGCGCCGGCCGCGCCCTGCCGGGCGGCCTCCTCGTACTTGTAGGTCCAGCGGCCGTAATAGGTCATCGCCTTGCCCTTGAACGGCCCCTCGGTCCCGGCGGTCTGCCAGTCGGGATCGTTGACGAGGATCACCACCGTCTTGCCCTTCACATCGAGGCCCGCGTAGTCGTTCCAGCCCTTCTCCGGCGCGTTGATGCCGTAGCCGACGAAAACCAGCCCGCTGTCCTTGAGCGTGGTCTTCGCCTGTTCCCGGTAGGTCGCACCGACCCAGTCCTTGCCATAGGCGAAGCTCAGCGGCGCGCCTTTTCCGCTGACGGTCAGCGGCTGGTAGTTCTTGCCGGTGATCTCGACGAGCGGCACGTCCTGCACCCACGAGCCATTGTTGCCCGGCTGGAGCCCCGCCGCCTTGAAGCGCTCGGTGAGGAAGGCGATGGTCTTCTCCTCGCCCGCGCTGCCGGGGGCGCGGCCTTCGAAGGCATCGCTCGAAAGCGTGCGGGTCACGTCCTTCATGGTCGCTTCCGGGATCGTGCCCGGCTTGACGTCCGGGATGTCGAGCGCCGGGGCGGCGTTTGCCACCGCGGGGAACTTGTCGCCCCCGGTAAGCACGAGGGTCCCTGCGAGCAATGCGCCCAGCGCGGCGTGGAAACGTGGCATGTAAGATCTCTCCGGAAAGCCCGATCGCTGCTGCGGCCTCCCATCGCAGAGCCACAGGCGGGGTGCAAGGTTGCGCCCTTGCGGGTTGTCGCAAGCCTCCTAAGAGAGTTGGCGATGGGAGAAAACCGCCAGCCCGACTGGGAGAGCGCGCTGCACCGCGCCCGCACGCACGCGCCGTTCCTCGCGCGCGCGCTCGAGCGGTTGCCCGAACTTGCCGAGCTGCTGGTCCGGGGTGAGGGCGAGGCGGCGCTGGCCTGGGCGCGGGAGCAGTGCGGGAACGGCGACGCCGAGGTTGCGCTGCGGCGCGAGCGGCTCGCGCTGGCGGCGGCGCTGGCGGTCGGCGATCTCGCAGGCGCCTTCCCGCTAGCGCGCGTCGTCGGCGAGCTTACCGCCTTCGCCGATCGCGCGCTGGACCGGGCGATCCGCACCGCGATATCCGAGCGCTGCGGGGCCGATTCGCCCGACGGCTTCATCGCGCTCGCACTCGGCAAGCAGGGCGCGGGCGAGCTCAACTACTCCTCCGACATCGACCCGATCCTGCTGTTCGACCGCGAACGTCTGCCGCGCCGGCCTTCCGACGATCCGGGCGAGGCGGCGCAGCGCTATGCGCGGCGGGTGGTGACGCTGCTCTCGGCCAACACGGCCGAGGGCTACGTGCTGCGCGTCGATCTGCGCCTGAGGCCCGCGAGCGAGGTCAGCCCGCTCGCGGTGCCGGTCGGCTCGGCGCTCACCCACTATCAGGGACAGGCGCTGGCGTGGGAGCGCGCCGCCTTCGTCCGGGCGCGAGCGGCAGCAGGGGACATCGCGGCGGGGGAGACGTTCCTCGAGGAGATCCGCCCCTTCGTGTGGCGCAGCCAGCTCGATTTCGGCGCGATCGAGGAGATCAGCGCGCTCACCCACCGCATCCGCGACAGCCATGCGGGACCGCCCACGCCGGGGCACGGCTTCGACGTGAAGCGCGGGCGCGGGGGGATCCGCGAGATCGAGTTCTACGCCCAGACCCTCCAGCTTATCCACGGCGGGCGCGACACGTCGCTGCGGGTGCGCGGCACCCGCGCCGCCCTCGACGCGTTGGCGGCGGCCGGGTGGGTGACGCGTGAGGCTGCGGCCACGCTGGGCGAGGCCTACGACCGGCTGAGGCAGGTCGAGCACCGTCTGCAGATGGTCAACGACCGGCAGACCCACACCCTGCCCGAGGGCGAGGCGCTCGACGCCGTCGCACGGCTCGACGGGCTTGTGGACGGCGCGGCGCTGGTCGCCGAACTCACCGCCGTCACCGCCCGCACCGCACGGCTCTACGAGGAGCTGATCGGCCGCGCCGAACCCGCACCGGCACCCGTCGCCATGCCGGTCAGCGCGCTTACCCGGCAGCTCGAGGACTGGGGCTTTTCCGAGCCCCGCGTCCTTGCCGAACGGGTCGAGGGCTGGCGCGACGGGCGCTATGCCGCGATCCGCTCACCCCAGGCGGTGGCGGCGTGGGACCGGCTCGCGCCGGCGCTGCTAGAGGCGATGGCGAAGAGCGACGATCCGATGCGCGCCGTCACCCGCTGGGAGCGGATCATCGAGAGCGTCCCTTCCGCGATCACCACCTTCCGCCTGCTCGACGCCCGCCCCGACCTGATCGAGCGGCTTGTCGCCGCCCTCACCCTCGCCCCCGTCCTGTCGGACGAGCTGGCGAGGAAACCCGAGCTGCTCGATACCCTGATCGACAGGGATGCGCTCGACCTGCCGGGCGCGGTCCCTCAGATCATAGCGCGCATGCGGGGCGCGGCGATCCGCGAGGACTATGAGGCGCTGCTCGACGCGATCCGCATCGTCACCGGCGAGATCCGCTTCGCGCTCGGCATACAGCTGATCGAGGGGCTCGCCGATCCGCTCGAAATCGCCCGTGCCCTTTCGCGCACCGCCGAGGCGGCGCTGCAACTCGCCGCCGAGGCGACGGTTGCGGAGTTCGCCGCCAAACATGGCCGCATCCCCGCAAGCGAGCTCGTGATCCTGGGGCTCGGACGCCTCGGCGGGGGCGCGCTCACCCACGCCTCCGATCTCGACATCGTCTATCTCTTCACAGGGGACTTCGCGGCGCAATCGGACGGCGAGCGGCCACTCGGAGGAACGATCTACTACAACCGCCTCGCCAGCCGCATCGGTGCGGCGCTCTCGGTGCCGACCGCGCAGGGAGCGCTCTACGAGGTCGACACGCGCCTCAGGCCGCAGGGCAATCAGGGGCCGATGGCGGTCTCCTGCGAGGCTTTCGGCAAGTACCAGCGCGAGGCGGCCTGGACGTGGGAGCACATGGCCCTCGCCCGCGCGCGGGTGCTCTACGGTTCGCCCCCGGCGCGCGCCGAGCTCGAGACAGTGCTCGCCGAGGTGCTCCATGCGCGCCGCGACAAGGCCGCCCTGCGCGAGGCGGTGCTGGCGATGCGCGGTGAAATGGCGAAGCACAAGCCGCAGGCCGGGCCGGTCGACGCGAAGCTTGCCCGCGGCGGGCTCGTCGATATCGAATTCCTCGTCCACTACCTCCAGCTCAGGGGCGAGACGGCCGATGGGCGCCCGCTTGTCAAGGCCGCCCCAGACGCGCTCTCGCCCGATCTCGCGAAGGCGCTGGCGGGCCTCGCGAAAGCGGGGCTGCTGCCGGAGAGTCTCGCCGGTCCCCATGCGCTGATGACCCGCATGCTGGTAGCCGGGCGGCTCCTCGCCCCCGACGGTCGCGAGCCGCCGCCCTCCGGGGCGCGGGCCCTCGCGCGGGCCTGCGGGGAGCACTCCTACTCCGCTCTGCTGGACGCCTTCGCCGCGGCAAGGCAAAGCGTTGCCGTTGCCTGGAAACAAATCCTCGGCGCCGACATTCTCTGACCCGAACAGGAGGCAAATGATGAGCAACTTCCCCGGCGTAGGCGACGCCATCCCCGACATCGCCATGGAAACCCCCGAAGGCGGCAGCGTGAAGCCGTCCGACTTCGCCGGTTCCAAGCTCGTGATCTTCTTCTACCCCAAGGACGACACCCCGGGCTGCACCACGGAGAACAAGGATTTCTCCGCGCTGAAGGACCAGTTCGAGGCGGCGGGCACCAAGCTCCTCGGCGTCAGCAAGGACCCGGCCAAGAAGCACGCCAAGTTCAT